>CAZODX010000001.1:0-21461 GCA_964578715.1 uncultured Thermotogae bacterium
GGTCCCCTCGGCGATCCAGCAAGCGATCCGCGACGCCAAGCGCAATATCATTCAGGTGCCCCTCGTCGAAGACCGTACGATCCCTCATGAGATCTGGGGGGAGTTCAAGGCGTCGCGGGTTCTGCTGAAGCCGGCCTTTCCCGGCACGGGCGTGATCGCGGGCGGGACGGTCGGGGCGATCTGTCGGCTCGCCGGTATTAAAGATATTCTCACGAAGGCCCAAGGGTCGACAAACCCGTTGACGTTGGCCAAGGCGACTCTGGACGGGCTGCGACGCCTCAAGACGCTGGAGGAGGTCGCGCGGCTCCGCGATAAGAAGCCCGAGGAGGTCTTGCAATGAGACTCAGCGATCTGCGTCCTACGCCAGGCAGTGTCAAGAGACCAAAGCGCGTCGGGCGAGGGAATGCTTCAGGGCATGGGACGTACTCAACACGGGGGGGTAAGGGCCAGACGGCGCGTTCGGGATATCGAATGCCGCCGGCGTTTGAGGGCGGCCAGACCCCGCTATGGAAGCGCGTGCCCAAGCGCGGATTCAAAAATATCCTGCGCAAGAGCTACGCGTATGTGAACGTCGGCCAGCTCAATGAAGTCTTCCCCGATGGCGCAGAGGTCACCCCGAAGGCCCTCAAAGAGTGCGGCCTGATTAAAAAATACCGAAACGGCATCAAGATTCTCGGCGATGGTCCGCTTTTGAAGAAACTCATAGTGAAGGCGCACAAGTTCAGCAAGAGCGCTAAAGAGAAGATTATCGCTGCCGGGGGGCAAGCGATCGCGCTGCTCCCTGAAGAACCAGGATCAGGGAAGTGAGTTATGACTGAAGGGCTCTTTGAGGCATTGCGAATTCCCGAGGTCCGCAAGCGTATACTGTTTACGCTTGGGGTGATTATTGTCTTCCGCTTGGGGGCGTGGATTCCCGTGCCCGGCGTCGACCCCGAACAGATTAGGCTCTTCATTCAGCAGCTGGGGCAGCTCGGGCAGTTCTTGAGCGCTTTTACAGGGGGAGCGCTTGAACGCTTCTCGATCTTCGCGTTGGGGGTCATCCCGTATATTAACGCATCGATTATTTTGAGCCTCTTAGTCGCCGTCATCCCCAAACTGAAAGAGCTGCAAGAGCAAGGCGAAGAAGGGCGACGTGTCATTAATAAAATCACGCGCTACGCTACTGTTGGCCTGGCGTTCATTCAGGCTGCCGGGACGAGCTATCTCATCTATAATCAAGGGCTGATCAAGCCCACCCAGAGCTTCTTGGGCTTTATGTTCATCGCTATTGTCACACTCACCACAGGGACGATGTTTCTGATGTGGCTGGGGGAGCGCCTCACGGAGAACGGCATCGGCCGCGGGATCTCGATGCTCATCATGATCGGGATCTTAGCGGACTACCCGCGCTATTTTGCTACGATCTGGGGCGAAGTCACAAGCAACCCCAACCCCATGAATGCCCTGTGGTTGCCGTTGCTTTTAGCGATCTATGTCCTTGTGACCGCGGGCGTCGTGATGGTGCAGCTTGGGGCGCGGCGCATCGATATTCAGTACGCCAAGCGCATGGTCAAAGGGCGGGTCTACGGTGGGCACAGCACGTTCTTGCCCCTCCAGGTCAACCAAGGCGGCGTCATCCCCATTATCTTTGCCGTCGCCTTGCTCGCCATCCCCCAGACGATCTTTCAGTTTCTTGATCAGAATAACGTGATCGCAAATATGATAGCCGAGCGTCGTATCGCCTTGGAGATCTCTGGGGAGAGCCAAGGGGGAGAGCTCTTCGTCAAGGTAAACGGCCAGCTTGTGCAGATTGCTCTTGCTGAAAAGCAAACAAGCGAAGAAGTTGCCAAGGCCATCGCAGAAGCCCTCAATAGCCGTCAACCCGGCTCAGCCGAGACACACAGCAGCCGTGTGATTATTCCCGTTGAACCCGATAGAGCTCCTGAGAACCCAAAGACGATCTCCCTTGGAGAGACCGCGGAGAACCTCATAGCGCTCAACGGGGTCGGCCAGAGTGCTACGATCCGCGGCATCACGTTTGTGCGGGCTTCGTCTCGTGACTGGATGAACGTTTTCGGCGATTTCTTGAACTGGCTCTCTACAGATCTGTCGCGCGGACATACGCTCTATATGATCTTGAGCGCGCTGCTGATCTTCTTCTTCACGTATTTTTACAGCGCGATTGTCTTCAATCCCAGAGATCTTGCAGAGAACTTGCGCAAATGGGGCGGGTTTGTGCCGGGGATTCGTCCGGGCAAGCCCACAGCAGACTTTATCGAGTCTGTCCAGAGCCGCTTGCTGTTTATCGGGGCGATCTTCTTGATTATTATCGCGTTGCTCCCCATGATCATCACCAACGTGAGCGGGTTGACCACGTTCTTCTTGGGGGGCACGTCGCTCTTGATCGTTGTGGGCGTCGGTGTGGACACGATCAAGCAGATCGAGGCGCACCTGGTGGAGCGCCGCTACGAGAGCTTGATTGCCAAGGGCGCTCTAGGGCGGCGGATCTAAAAAGTATGACGGCGCGACGGATCGTGCTGTTGGGGCCTCCAGGATCGGGCAAGGGAACTCAAGCGGTGCGCTTGGCGGCCTGGCTGGGGGTGCCTCATATCTCTACGGGCGATCTGTTGCGCAGCGAGGTGCAGAATCGGACCGAATTGGGCAGGCAAGCCCAGGGCTTTATGGATCGCGGTGAGCTCGTCCCAGATCAGCTGGTCGCGGAAATGATCCGCAAGCGCTTAGAAGGGGCCACGGGCTTTGTGCTCGACGGCTTCCCCAGAAATATTAAGCAAGCTGAAATTTTAGAGACCGTGACGAAAGTCGATCGGGTCTTGCATTTTCGACTTGACCGAGAGGAGATCATTCGGCGGCTCAGCAGCCGGCGCGTCTGTCCGCAGTGCGGGCGCGTCTATAATCTGCTCTCGAGCCCGCCCCAGCAGGATGAACGGTGCGACGAGTGTAATATAGCGCTGGTGCAGCGCTCTGACGATACCCCAGAAGTCATTCAAAGGCGGATCGATGTGCAGTATGCACGAGAGATCGGGCCGATGCTTGAGTTCTATCGCCAGCGCGGGGTCCTGCGAGAGCTCGACGCCAAGGGCGATATCGAATCGGTCTACCGAGCAGCCCAGAGAGCGTTGGAGTGACCCTATGGCGATCAAGCTCAAAAGCCCAGCGGAGATTGAGATCTTGCGGGAGAACGCTCAGCTCTTGCAAGAGATCTTGCAGCGCCTCGTCGAAGAGGCCAAAGCAGGCGTTTCGACCCTCTATTTGGACGCTCTTGCTGGGCGGCTGATCGCCGAAGTGGGCGGGCGCCCGTCATTTAAGGGCTATCGTGTAGGGAGACATATCTATCCCGCCAATATCTGCACGTCGCTGAACGCCGAAGTCGTGCACGGCATCCCTCGCGCCGATCGGGTGCTGCAGCCCGGCGATGTGCTCTCTATTGACATTGGCATGATCCGGCGGGGGTTTTGTGCAGACCTTGCTACAACTGTTATAATAGAGGACACCCCACGCTCCGCAGCGGACTTGCTGGTGGTGCAGACGGCTCACGAGGCCCTCTGGGAGGGCATCCGCGCGGCACGAGCCGGCGCGCGGGTGGGCGATATCGCCCATGCTATTCAGCGCTATGTGAACAGCCGTGGGCTGTCGATTGTCACGAACTTTGTGGGCCATGGGATCGGCCGCCAGATGCACGAGGAACCCCAAGTGCCCAATTACGGCTCTCCAGGGCAGGGGCCCTTGTTGCGGGATGGCTTGGTGATCTGTATCGAGCCCATGGTCGCTAACAGTGAAAAAGATTTGATCGAAGTCGAAGTCCAAGAGGATCATTGGACGGCAGTAGCCCCGGGAGCGACGGCGGCGGCGCACTTTGAAGCGATGGTGCGGATTCGCGCCGCAGGAGAGCTGCCGGAGCTCTTAGGGTGTGGGGCTTTTGAGCGAGTCTCCTCGAGGTGATGGGCCTATTGGCAAGGGAGAGTTTATCAAGCGCCGTGGTGAGGTGATTGAGGCGTACCCGGGTTCGATGTTCCGTGTGCGCTTTGAAGACGGCACGGAAGCGTTCTGCCACATCTCTGGGCGGATTCGCAAGAACTATATCAAGATCCTGCCCGGCGATAAGGTGCTGGTGGAGTTTTCGCCTTATGACCTGAGCCACGGAAGGATTATCTATCGCGAGTGAAGGTGATAGCGATGAAAGTCCGAAGCTCTGTGCGGAAGATCTGTGACGCGTGTAAGATTGTGCGGCGTCGCGGGCGTGTGATGGTGATCTGTAAGAATCCCAAGCACAAGCAGCGGCAGGGATGTTAAAGGAGGGACTTGGAGATGGCTCGTATTGCCGGTGTAGATCTGCCAAGCAACAAGCGCATCGATATTGCGCTCACGTATATTTACGGGATTGGACGCCCGTTGGCGCAGCGCATCCTCAACCAGACGCGGATCGATATGGGCAAGAAGGTCCGCGATCTGACCGAGCAAGAGATCACGGCATTGCGCAAAGAGATCGAGACGAAGTATCAAGTCGAGGGCGACCTGCGCCGCAAGGTCCAGAACGATATCGCTCGGCTGAAGATGATCAAATGCTATCGGGGAGTGCGCCATACGGTGGGGTTGCCGGTGCGGGGGCAGAAGACGCGTAGCAACGCGCGCACCTGGAAGGGCCCGCGCCCGGCCAAGGCTGGCAAGCGCAAGTGAGGTGAAACGATGGCCCGGAAAGTAGATCGTGCGCGGCTCCATGTGCACTCGACGTTCAATAACACTATTCTAACCCTGACCGATTTGGACGGGCACGTCTTGGCGTGGGCCAGCCCGGGCACGCGCGGCTTCAAGGGGAGCAAGAAGGGTACTCCCTATGCGGCGCAGCTGGCGTGCGAGTCGCTGCTTGCGAAGATGCGCGAGCTCGGCGTGCGCTCCTTGGTCGTGACTATTAACGGGACGGGCCAGGGACGCAATGCCGTCGTGAATACCCTGAAGGGCTCTGGCATTCGCGTGGAAGACGTCAAGAACGTGACCCCGGTCTCCCACAGCTCGCAACGCAAACGGTGAATGGAGGAGTATGGGACGCTATACAGGACCGAAGTGTCGCTTGTGCCGGCGTGAAGGGGAGAAGCTCTTTCTCAAGGGCGAGAAATGCTACACCGAGAAATGCCCTGTGGAGCGACGCCCCTACGCCCCAGGGATGCACCAACGCAAGTTTGGCAAGCTCAGCCAATACGGGATTCGCTTGCGCGAAAAACAGAAAGCCAAGCGGATCTATGGGCTGCGCGAGGAGCAGTTTAGAAGATACGTGGAGCGGGCCAAGCGCGTCAAGGGCGTCACCGGCGATTTCTTGCTGGAGCTCTTAGAGAGACGCTTAGATAACGTCATCTATCGGGCGGGCTTGGCGGCCTCGCGCGATCAAGCGCGACAACTCGTCACGCATGGGCACTTTACCGTCAACGATCGCAGCGTCAATATCCCGTCGTTTTTGGTCCGTCCGGGGGATATCATCGCGCTCAAGCCCAACTCAGCGCAGAAACCCGGCATTAAAGCCCTCTTAGAAACAAAAGGGCGCGGGACCGTGCCGGCGTGGCTGGAGCGCGTGGATGGCCGCATTCAGGTCTTAGATCGCCCCAAGGTCGACCAACTGGAGCACAAGCTGCAGATGCAGCTCATTGTTGAGTTTTACTCCCGTTAGAGAAAGGGGACTATGCGTGCGGAGCTGGTAAAGCCGAAGATCAAAGTCGAGAGCTTGACCCCGTATCAGGGGGTATTTGTGGTCGAGCCGCTGGAGCGCGGCTATGGCACGACGGTGGGAAACGCCTTGCGGCGGGTTCTGCTCTCGTCTATTCCCGGAGCAGCGGTCACGCGGGTGCGCTTTGAGGGCAAGTATCACGAGTACGATACGCTTGAGGGCGTCAAGGAGAGCGTCTTGGAGATCATTCTCAATCTCAAAGAGATCGCGTTTCGGATAACTGACGGGGAGCCCAAGCACGTCTATGTGCAGCATGAGGGGGAAGGGGTGGTGCGCGCGGGGGATTTGGAGCTGCCGCGGGGCCTAGAAGTGATGAACCCTGACCATGTGATCGCAACGGTCGCTGCCAATGGGAGATTGGTCATCGACATGGAAGTCGAACCTGGGGTGGGGTATCGGCCAGCGGAGCGCAACAAGAAAGGCGATATGCCCCTGGGAATTATCGCGGTGGACTCGGATTTTTCCCCGGTCAAGCGGGTCAATTTTAAAGTCGAGCCGACGCGCGTGGGTGAGCGCACCGACTATGATCGCCTGCTCTTGGAGGTGGAGACCAACGGCGGTGTCCGTCCCGAGGAGGCGGTGCAGCAGGCTTCGCAGATTTTAATCAGTCATTTTGAGCTCTTCACGTTGCCGCTGGGGGCGGCAGAGCCGGTGCCTACTGAGCCGGACGAGCTCAACAAACGCTTGGAAGAATTGCAGTTTGACAAGCGCGCGTGCAATCTCCTGGAGACCAAAGGCGTCGTGACCCTGAAAGATCTGTTACAAAAGTCCAAAGAAGAGCTCAGGGATATTCACGGGTTTGGCGAGAAGACCTTGCAGAAGGTGATTGAGCGTGTCGAGGAGCTTGGGTATCATTTGAAGGAGTCTGTGAAACGGAGTTGATGGCCTATGTGGCATCGGAAGAAATTTCGGAAACTCAATCGCGCTCCATCTCATCGGAGGGCGCTCGTAGCCAATATCGTGAAGGAACTGATTGAGCACGGGAAGGTCGACACGACGGTAGCTCGTGCCAAGGAGAGCGCGCGCTTGGCCGAACGCCTGATCACATGGGCGAAGCGCAACGATCTCCATGCGCGACGTTTAGCGTTTTCCGTGCTGCAAGACCCCGATCTTACTGATAAACTCTTTACTGAAGTGGCGCCGAAGTTTGCGGGGCGTGCCGGGGGCTACACACGCGTGCTCAAGCTTCCCCCGCGCCAGGGCGATGGCGCAGACTTAGCGCGGCTGATGTGGGTCAGCTAGAAGCGAAGAAAATCGTTGATGCCCTCTAAGATCGCATGGGCTAAGCGTTGCTGATACACTAAGTGTGCGAGCTTGCGCGCTTCTTCGGGGTTTGTGATAAACCCGAGATTGATCTGCACAGCAGGCATGTCAAGCCGTCGCAGCCAGAGGGGGGCTGTCTTTGTTCCCCAGCTGAGCCCTCTCATAGATATTATGCGCCGACGCAGTGTTTCGGCGAGGGCTTGCGTAGCCTGGGATGCGTTGGTTGGCATAAGTAGTGTGATCCCGTGCATCCAGGGATCGTATGAAAAGTCCAGATGCAAACTGATAAATATATGCGCGCCTTGGGCATTGGCGATGCGTTCTTGCGGCGACAGATAGCGATCATCAGGGCGCGTCAGTATGATCTTTATATGGGGGAAGCTGACGGCTTCCAAAGAGATCAGATGCGCGATCTGCAGGACTATATCTTTCTCAGAGAGATTGTCTACGCCGATGCCGCCGGTGTCATCGCCCCCGTGGCCGGCGTCTATGGCGACTACTGTGATCGGTGCGGGCTGGCCTGCGCCCCACGCCCCCACCACACTGATTATCAGAAGCCCAAGACCAAATGCGCGCATCGCTTGACAGATCATCCCTCGCTGTTTATTATACAAAGATACCGAAGGCTCAAGGAAATCGGGGATCTCTTTTCATCCCATGCTGAGGTGAACAGACATGCACACGATACGTAAGCTCGTGGAGAAGTACGGAAAATACGTGATCTGGGCGGTGGTCATCAGTTTCGTAGCAGGGGCGTTGGTGATCTTTTCGCCGGTAGCGTTCAACCCTGGCGCACGCAATGTCCCGAAAGAAGAAGACGTTGTGCTCGTCGTCAACGGGGAGAAGATCGGCAAGGACGAGTACGAGCAAGCTTACCAACAGATCCTCAACGAGCAGCGGCAGTTCAATCAAGATATCGAAAAGACTCTCCAAGGGCCGGATGGGGCATATCGGCAATTGCAATGGCGTGCTCAAGCCATTGATCGTCTCATTGAGAAGACTATCAAAGAGCAAGAGAGCCGCAAGCGCGGCATCAGTGTGCCCGCCAAGAAGCTCGACGAGCGCTACAAGCAAGAGTATGAGAACTTCTTGTTGATGTTGCGGCAGCGCTACGGCATCGACGAAAAAGAACTGGCGCGCATTCTGCGTGAGCGCGGCAGCTCGCTGCCCGCGTATCAGCGCCAGATCCGCGACCAAGTCGCAGCGCAACTCAAAGAAGAGCTCCTCGAGGAGGCCGTCGTCGGCCAGATCGACGTCAGCGATGCTCAATTAATAGAATTCATCGAGCAGAACAAGACGCGCTATATCAATACTCTCCTGGGCTACCTCCAGCCGACGACCTCGGAGCTCCAGGCGTACTTTGAAGCGCACCGCGATCGATACGCGACCCCAGAGGTCAAAGCCCGGCATATCTTAGTGAGCGTGGATGAGAACGCCCCTGAAGAGAAAGTCGCCGCAGCCAAGAAGAAGATCGAAGATATCAAGAAAGAACTCGACAAGGGAGCGGACTTCGCGGAGCTCGCCAAGAAATATTCTGATGACAAGAGCAATGCCGACAACGGTGGGGATCTGGGGTGGTTTGGGAAGGGCGTCATGGTCAAAGAGTTTGAGGACGCTGCGTTCGCTCTGGACATCGGGAAGGTGAGCGATCCGGTGCGCACTCGCTATGGGTTCCATCTCATCAAAGTTGAGGACAAGCGCGTGCGTACGTTTGAGCAAGCGCAGTCTGATGTGCGCCGCGACTGGCTGCGCGAACGCGAAGACGCGCTTATCGCTCAATGGCTTGAAGCTGCCAAGCACGGGAATTTCTTGGAGCGGGTGCGCCTCAGCCGGATCTTCATCCCCATTGCGCCAGACGCACCCGAAGACGAGTTGATCGCCGCGCGCAAGCGCCTCCAAGAAGCCAAAGACAAGCTTAAGGTCGAGGGCGCTAGCTTTTCAGATGTCGTCCGGGAGTATTCGCAAGACCCGGACTTTAAAGATCGCAACGGCGATATGGGCTATCTCACGGTGACGGACTTGCCCAAGGAGATCCAAGACGCCCTCGTATCTCTGCAGGTGGGCCAGATCAGCGATCTCATTCAGACGGTCCAGGGGCTGTGGCTCATCCGGCTGGAGGACCGCAAGAGCTTCGCTACGGTGAGAGAGAGCATCGCGACGGATTATCGAGTGCGGCAGCGTGTGGAGAGATTCGACGCATGGCTCAAGCAAGCCAAAGCGTCTGCCCGAATCGAGCTGCGCTTGCCCCTCATCGCCGCGTATCAGCTCGAACAGCAAGAGAAGATTGATGAAGCCATCGCTGCCTACGAACAGCTCTTGCAAGAAGGGACGCTCTCCGACGACGAGCTTGGGAAGTATCTCGATTATTACATCGCCCGGCTCTACCAAGTGAAGCTGCGCCAAGCCGAGCAAGAGAAAGCTGACCTTGAAAAGCAAGAGAACGTCGAGGACAAAGAAGCCAAGCTCCAACAGCTCGAGCAGAAGATCAAAGAGTATCGTCAGAAAGCCGTGCAGCACTTATTAGAAGTAGCCAAGGGAGCCGAAGGGGATCGGAGCTTCTATGATCAGCTTTTGGCGCTCGATCCTGATAACCCTCAGGCGTACTATCAGTACGGGCTCTTTCTCTTCACCGAGGGCGACCAGCAGAGCGTGCAAGATGCGATCAAGATGACCAAGCGGGCGACCGAGCTGGCGCCCACCGATCCCGGCCCGCTCCGACTCTACGGACACTTGATGATGTCCATCAAGAACTACACCCTTGCCTTGGAATACTATCAGAAAGCTTTAGAAAAGCTCGATCCGGAGAAGGACAAAGCCGCGATCCGAACCGTCAAGCAGAAGATGGCCGAGGCGTACTTTGGCCTAGAGGAGTGGGACAAGGCCGAGGCTCTCTACACTGAATTGCGGGAGCAGGAGCGCACCGAGCGCGGCTATGACGACCCGCGCATCGTGACAGCCCTTGCCGATATCGCTGCCAAGAAGGGCGAGCACGAACGCGCGGTCTCGCTCTATCTGGAGTCGCTCAAGCTGCAGAATAATCCGAACGTGCGCTTAAAGCTTGGGCGGGCTTATGAAGCCCTCGGCGATCTAGAGAACGCGTCCAAACAGTACACCCAAGTGATCAAGGAATCGCCCTACTTCGCCGAAGCGTATCTGGCGTTAGGGGACTTGCAGCGCAAGCAAGGCCAGAGCGACGAAGCCCTGAAGAACTACCGTGAGGGCTTTAAGCGCACGGCGGCCGCGGAGCTGCGCGAACAGCTGGGCGAGCGCATCGTCGAGCTCGACCCCAAAGATTTCGAGACACGCTTCCAATTAGCAAAGCAATATCAGAAGCAGCATATCTTTGAGTCGGCCGTACGGCACTATACGGCGATCTTAGAGCAAGGGCCGACTCCAGAACAAGCCCTCAACGCGTATATTGGACTGGGGGACGTCGCAGTAGGCCGAGCAGAATACGAGCAAGCGAAGAATCACTATAAGTCGGCCTTGGCCGTGGCGACGACCGACGACCAGAAGAAGAATCTCTATCAGAAGATCCTCGATGCGGAGCGCTCCCTGGTCGGTCCAGAAGGCAAGCTCGGAGAAGATGGCTTAGAAGCAATGTACCAACTTGCGGTTATCGCGCGCAACCAACAGAAGATCGCAGACATGCGCGAGCAGCTAGAAAAACTCAAAGGGCAGGACCCTAACTATAAAGCGCCCGAAGTCGCCCAGATGCTCTACGAAGTGACGGGCAAATGGAGCGACGACAAGCCCGGTATGCCCGTGGCCCTTCAAGAGTCTCAGCCGATCTCTCCAGGGCAGGAGCATGAGCCGTATAGTTCGATCCCGCCCACGTCAGGGGCGTATATCGAAGGGGAGATCACTTTCGGAGTGCACCAAGAATCGATCGCTGAGGAACTTCAAGTGCGGGCGCTGCGCGGCGGCGCTGTGCTCATTCAGTATGGGCCGGAGACGGATGCTCCCACGGTAACCCAGTTGGAGAATCTCCTCAAGCGCTTGCAGAATGAGCACGCTGAAAAGTACTGCCGGCTGATCATAGCGCCATATGGGCAGCTGGAGCCCAAGCAGATCGCGCTCACGGCGTGGGGTCGCATCGATAAGCTCTCCTCCTATGATGAGAACCGTATTGAGAGCTTCATCGACGAATGGATCAACAAGGGGCCGGAGCAGATCCCTTGTGCTCACAACTGATGCTATGGAGCCGCGCTCAGAGCTGGAGCTGCGTTCGTTAGTAGAGCTTGTGGCGCACCTGCGCTCGGAGCGCGGCTGTCCTTGGGATCGCGCCCAGACCCACGAATCGCTCAAGAATCTCTTAATCGAAGAAGCGTATGAGACCGTCGCGGCTATTGAGTCCGGCGATAGCCAAGAACTCCAAGACGAACTTGGCGATCTGTTATTACACGTGGCATTTCACGTGCAGATCGCGCTTGAACAGAAAGAGTTCACACTCCAAGATGTGCTGCGGGGAATTTACACGAAGGTGCTCCGGCGACACCCCCACGTCTTTGGGGAAGAGACCACCCAAGACGTAGAGCAGATCAAAGGACGATGGGAAGAGATCAAGCGTCAAGAGGGCCGCAGACTCTCGGTCAAGACGGCGCTACCGGCCTTGATCGAAGCGCGCAAGCTGCAAGAGCGTGCTGCGCAGGCCCAGAGAGAACTTTCGGTTCGCCCTTCGCCCTCTGTTGCGGCGCTATTGAGCGAGCCCGATGAGCAACGCCTTGGGAGGGTGCTCTTTGAGATCGTAGCGCGAGCGCGGGAGCTGGGGCTTGATCCGGAGATGGCGCTCAAGCGCCTCAATGCTCAGTTTGCCCAAGAGATCGAAGATAAGCTTGCAGAGAGCCATGCTCGATCTGAGTGATCTGCCTCCGCCCGCACGTGAGGCGCTGACAGTCTACGTTGAGCTGCCTGAAAAAGACGTGCATTTCTTCGACAGTGCCCTCAAGGCGTTCGATCACAAAGTCAACCCCCGCCGCGATGTAAAGCTCATCAACGGAAGACTCTATTATAAAAACTATGTCGCTCCGGATTTCTGGCCGGAGGTTCAAAGTCTGCTGGAGACGTTGCGCCAATATATAGCAATCGGGGATGTTGTGATCGAGCCGTGAAGCGTTGGCTGAGCTCTCTCTGCCCTGATGAGATCTACTCATCGATCTATGCGATTGACTATGAGCGTCTCTGGAGTACGGGATACCGGGCGCTGATCTTCGATATAGACAATACTCTTGGGGAGTGGGGCTGTCGCGTCCTGCCAGAAGAAGCTCACGCGCTTGTGCGCGCCCTGGCCGCGCGCGGTTTTGCTGTGGGGTTTCTCAGCAACGATGGGGGAAAAGATCGCCCTCAGTTAAAAGAGCAGCTGAACAGGTGGCCCGTGCTCTGGCGCGCGGGCAAGCCCCGCACGCGCCACTATAAAAATATGCTCGAACTTCTCAAGACTCACGAGAGAGAGACGGTGATGATCGGGGATCAGCTCTTTACGGACATGTGGGGGGCCAAGCGTGCCGGGCTCTATGCGATCTTAGTCGCCCCGGTCAGCCCAGCGTCAGATTCGCCCTTGGCGAAGCTCAGGCGTCCTATCGAACGGCTCTTGCTCACATTATTCTCCAGAGAGAATCCGGCCTACTACCATGCCGATGATCGTCAAGAAGAACGTTGAGACGGCTCCCCACCACACAGAGCGCAAGATCAGCTCCGGCGCCGTCGCCGCGATCTCAACGTTGGGAAGATAGATCGCGAGGAAGAGCGTAATAGTGCCTACGGCAGTAATAGAGATGGCCATGATGAGCCCCTCTTGTATCGTTCTGACGAGAAGGCCCACACTCATCCCAACGAGAGCTACGAGCACATGCGCGACGTTACCCGGCACAGGGGAGAAATCGATGAGCTCATTGGTTTGCAGGGCGGAGCTTGCCCCCGCGGCTATCCCAGCGACAAGAGCGAGTATGAGCCACCGGAGGAGCTTCATTCCCTCTCCTTTGGAAGCGTGAAGACGCCTACAACAGGGAATTTCTTGCGCTCTTCTTTTTTGGGTAACTGAAACATCACGAGCGCAACGCCTTCAAAGAGAAGCTCTGTCGCTTCCGAAGACTCTTCCCGAAGACTCTGCAGCTTCTCAAAATGATACCCCTTGAGAGTAGCTTCGAGAGGGACTTCTGTAACAGATGCCAGGGCGATTTGGACATCTCCGCTGGAGTAGGACCCCAAGTGTGTGCTCTTATCAACGCTGTATATGTGCCAATCTAAGAGCTCTAGCGATACGGCGATCTTTGGAGTGGGCATCGTCACGGTTACTGTCCATTGTAAGCGCGCTTCTTGGGGAGAGAGCTCAAAGTGCGTGAGACGGACAGCAAACTGAATCCCTTGGAGCGCCTCGCGGAACGCCGTATAGCTCTGTTCGGAGAGAGCAAGCAGCACCAGCGAGACGACAGATAATACCGTGAGTAAGCTTACCCCAACGGCGTATCGCCATGAGCGCTTTTCAGATCTCATAGCAGGCAGCGAAGTGACCGTTGCCCTTGTCTTCCAAAGGAGGATGATCTTCGCGAGCGCAGCGGTCCGTGGCGATAGGGCAGCGCTCATAAAAACGACAGCGTGGGGGAGGATCGATGGGCTTGCTCACGCCGCCCTTGATCTCGATGGGTTGGCGTTCGACCGTCGGATCAGGAATGGGCACAGCAGAGATCAGCGCTCGCGTATAGGGGTGGAGCGGGTTCTGAATGACGTCTTCTGTGGGACCAAGCTCGACGATCTTCCCCAAGTACATCACGGCGATACGATCGCACATATAGCGAGCGACGGCCAGATCGTGGGTAATATAGAGATAGCTGATTCCAAACTCTTCGCGCAGATCGAGCATTAAGTTCATCACACCGGTGCGGATCGAGACGTCCAGCATTGACGTGGGCTCGTCGGCGACGATGAAGCTGGGGTTCAAGATCATCGCGCGGGCGATGGCCACGCGCTGGCGTTGCCCGCCCGACAGCTCATGGGGATATCTGAAGAGAAAGCTCTCCGGGGGCGTCAGCCCTACTAAGCTCAACAGTTCAGCGACGCGCTCTTCCCGCTCATAGATATTGCCGATCCCGTGGATGCTCAACGGCTCTGAGACGATATCGAAGATCGTCATGCGCGGGTTGAGCGACTCATAAGGGTCTTGGAAGATCATTTGGACGTTGCGGCGGAACTCTTTGAGGGCGCGCCCTTCGAGCGTGGCGATGTCGACAAACTGCTCCCCTTGGGAGTCTTTGGAGGGATCTGGGGTGACGCGTAAGTAGATATGCCCTGACGTTGGGTCAATCAGCCGGACGAGCAGTTTCCCTGTGGTGGTCTTGCCGCAGCCGGATTCACCGATTAACCCGAAGATCTCGCCGCGATTGATGTCAAAGCTGACGTCGTCTACGGCGTGGATGAAGCTGCGCGCTCGAGCAAAGACCCCTGTAGCAACAGGGTACAGCTTGCGCAGGTGCTCCACGCGCACCAGGGTCTCCGTCTTCGTCTGCGTTTGTAATGCCACCGTGATCACCTACTATGAGCTTAATGAAGTTAAGGGGTTCCAGCAAGCCGCGTATTGCTTGGGCTTGTGCTCGATAAATTGCGGCACCTGGCGCTCACAGATCTCTGTGGCATAGGGGCACCGTGGGTGGAACCGACAGCCCGACGGCGGCTTGATGAGATCTGGAGGCTCGCCGGGGAGTGCCGCAAGTTTCACCTTCTCTCCCTTAATAGACGGGAAGGCCGACATCAACGCCTTGGTATACGGATGGACTGGACTCTTAAAGATCGCTTCCGAAGGGCCAAATTCGACCAATCCCCCGGCATACATCACCCCGACTTTATCGGCGACCTCCGCGATGACCGCAATGTCGTGGGAGATATAGATCATGCTCATATTGAGCTTCTTTTGAATCTGGCGCATCTCGCGCAAGATCTTGTCTTGGACGATGACGTCGAGGGCCGTCGTGGGCTCGTCGGCGATAATAATATCAGGATCACACGCAAGCGCCATAGCGATCACGGCGCGCTGCTTCATGCCCCCTGAATATTCATGTGGGTAACGGTCCATTAATTGGCGGTCCAAGCCGACAAGCTGGAAGAGCTGGGCTACCCGCTCCCGCGCCTCGGGGATGGAGATGGGCATGTGGGTCTGCATCGCTTCGATGATCTGATCCCCGACTTTATAGACGGGGTTGAGCGAGTTCATCGCGGCTTGGAAGATCATCGAGATGCCCTTCCAGCGGATAGGGCGCATCTCTTCATCGCTGAGAGCTGTCAGGTCGACTCCGATGCGGGTGATGTCATCTCGCCCAAGCTTGATTTGCTGCGTCCGCCCGTTGAGGCGCGCATCGAGCACCAGCTGCGATCTGTCGACTTCTACAAGTCGGCCTTGGTGCTCTTGCTCGTCTAGTAAGATTTTCACGGGCTTTCCCACAGCGCGTCGGGCATGGGCTTCATCGGAGCCATCACGGAAGAAATAGACATGCCCGCCTAAGAACTGAGCGTTCTCTGGGAGCAAGCGCAGCAGTGTCAACGCAACGGAGGTCTTGCCGCAGCCGGACTCACCGACGAGCCCCAGCGCTTCGCCCTTATCAAGCGAAAAACTCACGTCCTCGACAGCTTTTACAGCACCCTTGCGGGTGGTGTAGTGCATAGTTAAGTTTTCGACTTGTAGAATGGGATATGTCTTTGATGTCGTCACGCTCTCACCTCTTGCGCAGGCGCGGGTTGACGACTTCATCGAGGCCGCGGCCTACCAGGTAAAACGCTGAACAGAGCAGAGTGATCGCAATGCCCGGCGGCATCCACAGCCACCAGTTTTGGAAGGACCGCCCACCAAGAATATAGCCACCGCTGTGAGCCGAATCGATCATGATGCCCCAGCTCACTTTAATCCCCGGCAGCAGCCCAAAGAACGACAGAGCTGCCTCGGAGAAAATCGCCCCGGTGACGTTGAACATCATATAGAGAAACGATAGGGGCAACAGATTCGGAATGATATGACGAAAGATCACGTGGAAGTGTCCGCCTCCGGCGACTTTGGCCGCTTCAATGTAGGGCTTGACTTTGACAGCTAAAGCTTGAGACTTCAAGATGACCGTGATCTGGCCAAAGCCGTAGAGGATTCCCAAGACAAACGCAAGCTTCATGAGCGTTAGTTCGATCATCGAACCCAGCACGATCAGGAACGACACCAAGGGGAAGAGAATGAAGACGTCGGCCACGCGCATGAAGAAGGTGTCGACGAAGCCCCCGTAGTACGCGGTGATCGCGCCGATAAACGTGCCGATGACAACGGTGATCAGTGCTGCCAGCACCCCGAGCATAAACTCCGATCCGGTGCTGGCCATAAGCTGAGCTAAGATATCACGCCCGTACTGGTTCGTCCCCAAGGGATGGCGGCGCGAGGGCGGGCTGGGGTTCTCCAACCCCGGGATGAGCGGGTCATAACCGACTACGGGATCATAGACTTGGTAAATACTGCTGATAGCGCCGTAGGGGGCGTTGCGCGCGGCCTCCAGCTCTTCTGGGGTCCACGCCACATGCTCCATGATCCAGGGGTACGCCGGCCACAACGCCCCAAAGAGCGCAAAGAATATAATAATCCCTAAGCCGGTCAGGCCGATCTTGCTCTCAGCAAACATGGCCCAACTGCTCTTGAGCCCCCGCCAGAGGAGCTGCAGGCGCACACGCCAGATGGCTTCTGCAGGCTTAAATGTCGAAGCAGCTTGCATGGGTTCTCCCTTCGTGTTCGTTAATCATATCGGATACGGGGATCTAGGAACGCATAGAGAATATCAGCGACGAGGTGTGCGACCAAAGCAAAGATCCCCGTGAAGATCAACGAGCCGATGGCTACAGGGTAATCTTGCTCCAGGGCGCTCACCAGCAGGAGCTGTCCCATCCCCGGCCAGGAGAAGATCGTCTCGGTGAAGACACCTCCGTCCACCGAGAACGCGATAGCAAAGATCAAGCTTGTGACCACGGGGAGCAGGGCGTTGCGCGCCGCGTGCTTGTCGCGCACGATGTGATCGGGCAGGCCCTTGGCTTTCGCGGCCATCACGTAATCTTCACGCATCGTCTCCAGCATCGTGTTTCTCATGAGGAGCATCGTCCCTGCAAAGGAGATCAGTGTCAGCGTCAAGATGGGCAGGACCATGTGCTGCACGAAGTCAAGAGCCAAGGGGAAGAGCGGGATCGTCCCCGCGGGGAACTCAAAGTACCAGACGAAGAACTGGAACTTCGTGTCGCGGGCCAAGACCACACGATCGACTTCGCCGAGCCAGCCGCCCCCAAAGAATAGTCCTGCTAGGACTAAACCCAGAACAACAGCTCCCCAGCGCGCGGCGCTCTTCTGCCACGCATAGGGGAAGCGCCGGCTCCACAGATACACAATGCCCCAAAAGAGCGTCAGCCCGCCAAGCCATAGCAGCATGTGATTGAAGACGATATTCGAGCAGCTGATCCCAATGCTGCAGTCAACTGACCCAATCTGGCGGATATTCGTCCAGCTATCGGGATTGATAAACCCGCCGATGGGGACGACGCCCAAATTGACGGCGAAGAGCCAGACAAGTAATAAAGCAAACCACGGCGTGAACACCGTAAAGAGCACAACCCCTACCACGGTCGAGAAGTATTCGATGATTGCACCGCGGCGCCAGGCGATCAGCTTTCCCAAGAAGAAGCCGATATAAAACGAGACGATCGTATACGTCAAGAAGAGCACAAGCGTTCGTGGTAAGCGCTCTTTGATGAGATCCCAGGTGGGGCGCTGCTCGCGGCAGACGGGATCGGGCGTTGGGCTGATATTGCCCCATTTGAAGGAGCATCCCAGGTGTCCTGTGACGAAGTTCTTCAGATATTCGAAATAGCGTTCATGGATGGGCTTATCCAAGCCGAGCTGCTTCACGATGGCCTCGCGCGCCTCAGGGGTGATCTTGGGGTTCCCTACGTAGATATCTGTGATATCTCCGGGTTGGGCCTCGAGGATGATAAAGACCAGCGTCATGTAGAGATAGAGCACGAGGATGATCTGCAGGAGGCGCACGATGATGAATTTGCTCATGCCGCTGGTGAGAGTCTGCCAGATGCGTTTCATGGTTTCTTGCCCCTTTTTGGCGGGTGTAGAGGGGCTCTGGGGGTGAGGGGGATAAACCCTCACCCCCAGAGGGACTCCGCTACTTCAGCTGGACGTAGCTCATCAAGCCGTTGGTGCCCTGGATGCCGTCGAAGACGATCTCATAGGGCATGTGATCGCCCACGAAGGCATCAGCGCGGAACGCCTCAAAGAGCGGGGCGTTGAACAGCGGCACATACGGGAGCTCTTCGGAGAGGATCTCCTGCATCTTGAACGCCAGCTCCTTAAGCGTGGGCTGATCGCAAGCCTTCTCGAACTCCTCGGCAATCTTGTCATACTCGGGGTTGTTATACCCCTGCGGGTTGAAGCCGCCGAGGCCCGAATTACGGCTGTGGAAGAACTCCACGAGATAGTCCGGGAACATGCCGCCCAGGCCCCACCCCAAGATCCACGCGTCGAACTTCTGCTCGTCGAAGACGCGGCTGGAGATCGTGTTAAAGCCTGTCAAGTTGACCTTGACGGGGATACCGATCTTGTTGAGGCGCTCCTCGATGTGCAGGGCGAACGTGGCGCGCAAGGGATCATAGCCCTGGTGCGGAGCCAGCAGCTCAAACGGGGCGACGGCCTTGCCCTTGTACTTGAGGCCACGCCCTGGCGTCACCTTGTTATTGGGGATGTCTACCTTGGGCTCGACATCCCAGCTGAAACCGGCCTGCTTGAGAAGCTTGATGGCCATATCGGCCTTCTCCGCTTCCTTCAGGCCCTTGCCATAGGTCTTAACATTCGGGTTATACCACGCCTTATTGGCGATGGGCACGATGCTGTAGGTGGGGATGGCCAAGCCCGCCAGCAGCTGCTGCGTGACGAACTCGCGGTCGATCATAATAGAGACCGCCTGGCGGAACTCCTTGACGTTAAAGGGCTCGCGGCGCAGGTTGAAGCTCATATAGTACAGGCCGTTGCCGGCGTTCTCCGCGATGCCCACGCCCTTGGTCTCCTTGAGCTGCTTGCGGAAGCCCGCCTGCACCCCCAAGGGGTTGAGCAACAGGTGCACATCGCCCTTGATGAGCGCCGCGACCGCTGTCGCTTGATCGCCGTAGATGCGCCACTGCGTCGCATCGACGAACGGGCCGGTGGTCAGCTCTAAGCGCACCGTGGGCTTGTCCTTGTCGAGAATCGCCGTGCCGGGATCGCCGTCATAGGCGAAGCCCACCTTGGTCGTGTGGGTGTACTTATAGACGCCGGGCTTCTCTTCGGTGTAGCCGCCGGCGTAGGGCCGGACGCTCTTCGCGCCATAGAAATAGTGATTCTTATTCGCTGTAGATTCGGCGAAGGCCCCCGGCTCCCACTTCTGGAAGAGCCAGCCGCCGGCGACGGGCTCGTCATCGCCCTTGTGCTCATAGAGAGCCTTAATGGGGTCAGCAGCCTTGGCCGCTGCTTCGAACTTCGGCTCCCAATACGCCTTGCTGAAGATGGGCGCAAAGAGCAAGCCCTCATCCCAGTCGCTGTAGCTGCACTGGGCCTTCAGATAGAGCTTTACCGTATACTTATCTACGACCTCGGCGTGATCGAAGAAGTTGGGGTTGATGATGCCCGGCCAGTTGCCGCCCAGCTTCACCGGGTCGATGCCCTTATAGGCGGGCTCGCCCTTGAGGTTCTTCCCCATGAGCGCGTTGAACGTGAAGGCAACGTCCTCCGCGGTCAACTCGCCGACTTCTTTGCCGGTCTTGGGGTCGAACCACTTGATGCCCTTCTTGATCTTAATAGTGGCCGTCTTGTCCGCACCGATGGTCTTCATCTTCTTTGCTTCTTCCTCGGTGCTGGCGTCAGCGATCCCGGGGATGTAGTCTAAGAACTTGTCCGAGAACCCAAAGAGCGACGGCCCCCAGCCGTTGAGCCGGACGTAGAAGTTCCACACCGTGGCCTTGGGGCCTAAGATCGCGAGCGTATTCAAGCTCGTCAGGTCCTCGAAGATCGCAAGTTTATAGATCTTCTGGGCTTGGGCCTGTACGACCGAATTGGATTGGCTCGAGAGCACAGCTCCAACGAAGAGCGCAAGTAGCACAACGACAGCGACGAATTTGATGTGCTTAAACATCTCACAACCTCCTTTTCTGTGTTAGATCTGTCTTGGCTTGCTGAAGAGAGCACTTATACGCTATCTCCCATGAAAGCACACCACCTCCCTTAGAATCTCTCTGGTGATGCACGATACACCACCATGATACTGCCTTTCATAGGACTATCTCGCACGACCTGTGTCCAACATGGTTGTTCAATCCAGCACGTTGGTGATGGTGAGCTGGAAGGCCAGAACCAGAGAGCAGCAATAATCACTGCGGCCGCTGCAGCCCCTACAGCTCCCCACGCAAAACGCCGCCACCAGCTCTGCTCTTCTCTAGGCTGCTGGCGAGCAGAGCTGAGCAAACTCCAGCGGCGTGCCCGTAGATACGCCACGCGCTCTTGACAGTGGGCACATGTCAAGACGTGCATTGCGACGTCGGAGCGGGTCCAGCGAGGGACATGCCCACGGAGGAACCTCTCAAACGCCTGCGCATCACGGAAGGTCGCCCCAACGCGCCCCGCCCCAGGGCTGTCTAAGAGTCTATTCGCTACATAGGCCCGAAGGATCTCCTCGCTTGGATGATCGGCGTACTCTATAGACCCAAGGCCCGCGAAGAGCTTGGCAAACTCAGCGAGCTGCTCTCTGTCCAGTTCATCCTCTGGGGGCTGTTGGGGAGAATACTTAGTGTCCATACGACACCTCCGTGCGTGGGATAGGGGCTGCGGATGCTGAGGCGTACAGCTGATTATAGAGCTCTTTGATCTTCTCCTTCTCGCGGGTGGGGTTGAATTGGCGGCCTACTAAGCGAAAGATATGCTCCCAGCTGAGCCGTGTGCCGGCCAGACGCTCTATAGTCAGATCACGCATACGGACGCGCCCCTCCATGATCTCGCGCACGAGCTGCTCGCGCTTGTGCGGGTCGAACTCCGAGCTCGCATAGTGACTAAAAAGATAGACCAACAGCCCGCGCACGACGTTAGGGTCGAACCGTCGCTTCGCCTCAGCGAAGACAAACCAGCGACGCGCTTTCTCGAGCTCGCCATCTAGCGAGAGCAAATCTTCCACCATCTCCGGAGGTTCGTTGGTGCACCGTAAGATATTCTCGGCGTATGCTAAGCGCGCCAACTCGATCCGGATTTCCATTATATCCACCCTTGCAAAACCCTGACAGCTTCAGGCTGTGAGTGCACGAAAAACCTTATTCTATAAGGCTTTCTTTGGCCTTGACTCGTCTTTTCCCCATTCCCTAGCGGCGTTCGTTCAGCAAGACCGAGACAGAACCATCCCCCTGGTTGGCAACGACAAGATCAACGGTGCCGTCGCCGTCGAGATCTCCACTGGCG
>CAZODX010000002.1:0-2601 GCA_964578715.1 uncultured Thermotogae bacterium
GCTTCTGACGACGAGATCAGATAATACGTGGGGATCGCGTACTCCGTGTGGGGGAGCGACAGCTCTATAATCTCTGCGCCCAGGTCGCGAAACGTCTCGATCCACGAGTCCACACGCGCTCTGGCTTGCCCTGACAGATCGGCCATGTACTCTTTGGGCACCCCCACGCGGAAGCCCTTGATCTCCCGTCCCAACTCTTGGGTATAGTCGGAGCAGGGGCGCTCGACGCTCGTCGAGTCATGGGGATCGCGCCCCGCGATATAATTTAATAAGAGCGCGCAGTCGCGCACGTCTTTGGTCATCGGGCCAATTTGATCGAGCGAGCTTGCAAACGCGACTAATCCGTAGCGCGAGACGAGCCCATAGGTGGGCTTGAGCCCCACGATCCCGCAGAACGACGCGGGCTGGCGGATCGAGCCGCCCGTGTCTGATCCCAATGCCCAGATCGCTTCGTGGGCGGCCACGGCCGCTGCGGAGCCCCCAGAGGAGCCGCCAGGGACGCGCTCCAGATCATGGGGATTGCGCGTGGGAAAGAACGCGCTGTTCTCTGTAGACGACCCCATGGCGAATTCGTCTAAGTTCGTCTTGCCCAAGATCGTCGCTCCGGCGTCTTTGAGCTTTTGGATTACAGTAGCATCGAAGATCGGCTGGAAGTGCTCTAAGAATCGCGAGGCGCACGTCGTCTTCAGATCCTTCGTTGAGATGTTATCTTTGACGGCGATGGGCAGTCCCCGCAAGGGCTTTTCGCTCAAGTGCTCACACTCTTGGAGGAGCTGTTCTTGGGGGGTGAGCGAGATATACGCTCGGATGTGGGGCTCTTTCTCCGCGATCGTGCGATAGAGATCCCTGATGACATCCCGGGGATGGATCTCGCCCTTCTCGATGAGGTCAAGCAGTTCGTGCAGGGGTCTTTCGTTGAGGCCCATAATATTATAGTGCCGAGGGAGGGATTTGAACCCTCACGGGATTTCTCCCCTACGGTCCTGAGCCGTAGGCGTCTGCCAGTTCCGCCACCTCGGCGCAGCGTATATTCTAACGCGAAGGACTTGGCTTGTCAACCGATTTTCGGCTATACTTGCTTCATGAGCGACGAGTGCTTCGTCATCGTGAATCTCTTGGCGGGGCGGGGGCGGTGCCGCAGACTATGGCCCTCCATCGAGCGTGCTCTGAGAAGCTCGCGGCTCCCGTTTCGCCATGTCTTCACCGAAGCCCCTGGAGCAGCGATCGAGATCGCCCGCCGTGCCGCGCGAGATTTTTCTGTCGTTGTCGCTGTCGGCGGCGACGGCACCATTCACGAAGTCGCTACAGGCCTGATGGGCACGAAAGCCAAGCTGGGGATCATCCCTGCGGGCACGGGCAATGACTTCGTCAAGATGCTTGGCATACCCCCCAAAGATCCTTTGCGAGCCATTCCCATCTTGGAAGACGGGCAGACCAAGCGTGTAGATGTAGGCCGAGTTGGAGAGCACTATTATTTTGTGAACGGCTTTGGGGTCGGGCTGGATGGGGCTATTGCGTGGCGGGTCTTTCGCAGCTGGCGCTGGCCCGCGCTGGCCCCTTGGATCTATCTGTACGCAGCGATCCGAGAAGCGCTCTTCTTTCGCAGCTCTGAGCTGGAGATCAGGGCTCCGGACTGGCAAGTATCAGATACGTTGCTGATGGCCGGAGCGTCGAATGGGCGCTATCATGGGGGGGATTTTCTGCTCGTCCCCCATGCGGAGATCGACGATGGGCTCTTTGATGTCTATATGATCTCCGACATGGCTCCTCTCAAGCGCTTGCGCGAGATCCCCAAGACGCGTCGTGGGGAGCATATCTCTCTTCCGGAGGTGCGGATCAAGCGCGCGCCACGGATCGAGATTCTCTCTCAGATTCCCCTACTGGGGCACCTTGACGGTGAGCCTATAGAATTCCCTGCCGGCAAGATCCGGGTCGAGTTGCTCCCAAGGGCCCTAGAAGTGATCGTTGGAGCAGAGAAATAAATTTTTTGGAGCGGGCGACGGGATTCGAACCCGCGACACCCGGCTTGGGAAGCCGGTACTCTACCCCTGAGCTACGCCCGCACGTCTCTTTATTATAGAGACCCACGGGTTGCTTGTCAATACCCTTGGCCTTACAATGATACCCCCATGCGCATACTCATTCGGTTCTCCGGGGAGATCACGGTGAAGAAGCGTCTGACACGCCGGCGCTTCTTAGAACGCCTGGCTTCCAATGTCCAAGACGCGCTGCACACGACGGCGCTCCCCTTCTCCTTCACTGACGAGGGCAACCGGTTCTTAGTCGAATCGGACTCCCCTCACGCACTGGATGTGCTCTCTCGGGTCTTTGGGGTGCAGACACTGTCGGTCGTCGAGCGCCGCCCTTTTGAGAGTCTCGAAGATATTCTCAGAGCTGGAGCGGAGCTCTATAGCTCCGCTGTAGCTCAGAAGCGCTTTGCCGTGCGCGCGCGGCGTCTCGCTCAAGGGCAGCATCTGCCGTTCTCGTCGTTGGATATCGAGCGCGAGCTGGGCGCGGTCTTGCGCCCCTTCGCGCAGAGGGTCGACCTAGAGAACCCAGAGATCACTCTCTTTGTCGAGGTTCGTTCACACACCGTCGACT
>CAZODX010000002.1:2611-11149 GCA_964578715.1 uncultured Thermotogae bacterium
CCGCCGGCAGGAGCATCGCGTTGCTCTCGGGGGGATTCGATTCAGCCGTCGCCAGCTGGCTCATGCTCAAGCGCGGCGTTGCGTTAGATTATCTCTTTTGTCGATTGGGCGGGAGCCTTCATGAGCACGGCGCCCTGCAAGTGGCCAAAGTCCTCGCCGACCGGTGGAGCTACGGGAGCTCCCCTAAACTCTACTCAGTCAATTTTGAGCCCTTAGTTGCGCACATCCAGCAGCGTGTACGGCCCTCCTATTGGCAAGTGATCCTAAAGCGCTTGATGTATCGGGCTGCGGAGAGCTTAGCCCGACGGTCTCATCTCATTGGGATCGTCACGGGAGAGTCGATTGGACAGGTCTCGTCGCAGACTCTGCAAAACTTAGCCGTGATCTCCCAAGCAACGGCGATCCCCTTGTGGCGTCCTCTGGTCGGCTTCAATAAAGACGAGATCCTTGTGCTGGCGCGCCGCATCGGCACGTATGAGTACTCAGCGACGGTCGCAGAGTATTGCGCGATCTTGCCCAAGCGCCCCGCAACAGCCGCCTCGCTTGCAGATGTGCTTGCTGAAGAAGAGAAGCTCGAGATGAGCCTTCTCGACAAAGCTCTCGAGGACGTGCGCACTTATGATCTGCGGCGCTTGGTGCTGAGCGCGCTGGAGCTTCCAGAGATCGAGATCGAGGAGATCCCTGAGGGTGCTGTCGTCGTTGACTTGCGATCGCCGCAGAGCTATCGTGCCTGGCACTATCCGGGGGCAATTTATAAAGATTTTCTCATGGCCCTCAAGGAGTACCCGTCATGGGACAAGAGCAGAATCTATGTGCTCTATTGTGAGCTGGGGCTCAAGAGTGCTCACCTCGCAGAACAGATGCGTCGCCAGGGCTTTCAAGCGTTTCACTTTAAGGGGGGTTGGGCCAGGCTCGTACAGTATGCTCTAGAACGCGGGCTGATCCCGCCAGAGATCTTGCCCTCGAGTGCTTGGGCTTAAGATTTTTTGAGTATTTCTATAGGCGGGAGCTTGCGACCCCCTAAGAACTCTAACGCCGCTCCGCCGCCGGTCGAGAAGTGAATATTCGTCGCGTGGGCCAGATCGCCTTGGTGCAACGCCGCGGCTGTGTCTCCCCCACCGATGATCGCGAAGGCTCCAGATCGAGCGATCGCCCGAGCGACCTCTCGTGTGCCCGTGTCAAAGGGGGGCTCTTCAAATCTCCCCAGGGGACCCGCCCAGACGATCGTCTTCGCTGTGGTCACCCGATCTTGAAAGAGTTTTACCGTCTGTGGGCCGATGTCCCACCCTTGCCAGCCGTCGGGGATGGCGTCCGCGGGAGCGACAGCGCGCTCGCCCCCACGTACGATCTGCGCGTCAACGGGAAGAACGAGCTCTATGCCCTGCTCGCCAGCCCGCCGGAGATACTCCCGGGCAGCGTCGAGCATCTGCTCATCGACGAGAGAATCGCCGACGCGCGCCCCTTGGGCTTTCAAGAGCGTGAATGCCACCGCGCCGCCGATGAGAAATGCGTCTACTTTTCCGATCAGGTCTTTCAGAACGCCGATCTTGTCGGTGAGCTTGGCCCCGCCGACAATCGCGAGGAACGGCCGGTGGGGGTTTTCGGTGGCCCGGCTGAGCATGGTGACTTCTCTCTCCAGCAGCAGCCCTGCGGCCGAGGGCACAAACTTCGCGACCCCGTAGGTGCTGGCGTGCGCCCGATGCGCCGTGCCGAACGCGTCGTTCACGTAGCAGTCTGCCAGCTGTGCGAGTTGGCGCGCGAACTCTTCGTCGTTGGCTTCTTCTTGGGGGTAGAAGCGCACGTTCTCCAACAAGACGATATCTCCGGGCTGCATCTGCGCGATGGCGCTTTGGACAGACGGCCCGATGCAGTCATTGAGCTTGGTGACCGGGCGCCCCAGAAGCTCTCCCAACCGTTGCGCCACAGGATCGAGCCGAAGCTCTGGGACGACCTTGCCCTTGGGCCGCCCCAAGTGCGACACTAAAATAATCTTGGCGCGGTGTTGGAGAAGATAGTCAAGGGTAGGGAGGCTCTCCCGTAAGCGCGTGTCATCGACGACGCGCCCGTCTTTGAGTGGGACGTTATAATCGACGCGAACGAGAACGCGTCTCCCCGCGACGTCGAGGTCGCGTAGGCTGCGTAGCATCTTCGTCTATACCCCGCCCTCAGAGACGAATTTCTTGAAGTCCGCGAGCTTCATCTCGCTCTCCACAAAGGCCCGGAAGCGGTCTTCAGGGAAGTCCCTCTCGTCTTCGATAGAGGGCATCTCCACGGCTGCTACTTGGAAGACCTCTTCGGAGACGTAGATGGGGCTGCCCAATCGTAACGCGATAGCAATCGAATCTGAAGGCCGCGCGTCGATCTCGTGGGTCTTGCCCAGGTGGTCCCGGATATGCAGCGTGGCGAAGTACGTCGAATCTTGGATGCTGTCGATGACCACCATGTCTAGATCTCCGCCGAGGTCTTTGAGGATCGCCTTGATCAAGTCATGGGCGAGAGGGCGGGGGAACTCGCGCTGCTGCAGGACCATGGCGATGGAAGTTGCTTCGGGCTGTCCGATCCACACGGGCACGACCTTGCCCGACTGCAGATCACGAAGCAACAGCACCGGCATGTTCTGCGTAGGATCCATCACCAGCGCCTTGACTTCGACTTCGCGCATGGCACAACCTCCTGTTGGGCAGTGCTCTCGTGCTGCCGTCACAGATTATAGCATGCCTGCCCGTGC
Source organism: uncultured Thermotogae bacterium (assembly GCA_964578715.1). GTDB lineage: Bacteria > Bipolaricaulota > Bipolaricaulia > RBG-16-55-9 > DRXL01 > JANXCC01. The sequence goes on from CAZODX010000002.1 coordinate 5,340, forward strand.
CTGACAAAATGGCACAGATTACCCTCATCAGAAACCTCCTGGGCCTTGCCAGCCGAGGCCCTGCAGATTATACTAAAGTTTATATGTGCGGGATCGTGGGCTATGTGGGGCAGCGCCCGGCCAAAGAACTCTTACTGGAGGCTCTCAAGAAGCTCGAATATCGCGGGTACGACTCGGCGGGGATCGCCCTTGTTGAGGGCAGGAGGCTCTTCGTAGAGAAGCGCGCTGGGAAGGTCAACGAGCTTGTTGAGGCCGTGCGCACGAAGGTCTCTCACGCGACTGTGGGACTGGGGCACACCCGCTGGGCCACCCACGGCCCTCCTACAGACTCCAATGCCCACCCCCATTGTGATTGTCACACGAAGATCGCGGTGATCCATAACGGGATTATCGAGAACTATCTGCCCTTCAAAGAAGAGCTGCAACGCCGCGGGCATAGATTCCTCTCCGAAACAGATTCTGAAGTGATCGCCCATCTCATCGAAGAGCACTATGACGGGACGGATCTCTTAACAGCCGTGAGGAAGGCGCTGCAGCCGCTGCGCGGAGCGTATGCGATTGCCGTGCTCGCCACAGATTCTCCCAACGAGGTCGTCGTGGCGCGGCAGGGCAGCCCCTTGGTGCTGGGCCTGGGCCAGAACGAAACGTTCGCTGCCTCGGATATCCCCGCGCTCTTAAGCTTCACCCGAAAGATGATCTTCCTCAACGACGGGGAGCTGGCCATCCTGCGCCAGGACGGCGTCGAGCTCTTTGACTTTGAGGGGCAGCGTCTCGCGCGTGCTCCCCAGCAGATCGCCTGGGATGTCGTCACGGCCCAAAAACACGGCTACAAGCACTTCATGCTGAAAGAGATTCACGAGCAGCCTCAGGCCCTGGCCAACACCCTGCAGCATCGCTACGAGCTCTCTACAGGGAAGATCGTGCTCCCTGAGCTTGTCTCCCTTCTCCCCAGCATTCAGAGAACTCAGATGATCTATCTTGTAGCGATGGGGACGGCGTACTACGCCGGGCTGACAGCGAAATACTTATGGCGCGAGTTCTTCAACATTCCCATCGCTGTGGAGCTTGCTTCGGAGTTTCGCTACAGCAAGCCGTATCTAGACCGAGATACGTTAGTGATCGCGATCTCGCAGTCTGGGGAGACGGCCGATACGCTCGGAGCGGTGCGGCTGGCGCGCGAGCGCGGCGCGTCAGTGCTCTCTATCGTGAATGTGCAGGGCGCGACGCTGGCGCGCGAGTCCGACGCGACGCTCTACACCCACGCCGGCCCGGAGATCGGCGTCGCCTCGACGAAAGCATTTATCGCTCAACTGGGAGCGCTCAATCTCTTGGGGTTTTTTATAGCCCAAGCTCGGGGCTGGCTCTCCCCAGCGCAGACCCGCCCCGCGTTAGAGGGCTTAGTCCGCGGGCCGGCTTTGATCGAGAAGCTCTTACAGCAAGAGCGTGAGATCGCGCGCCTCGCCCAGACTTTCTATGAGAAAGAGCACTTTCTCTTCTTGGGGCGCGATCTGCTCTACCCCATCGCGCTAGAGGGGGCCCTCAAGCTCAAAGAGATCTCTTATATTCACGCCGAGGGCTATGCCGCTGGAGAACTCAAGCACGGCCCGATCGCGCTCATTGACGCGGAGATGCCCACCGTCGTGCTCGTCACCAAAGAGAGCGTCTATGAGAAAGTCTTCTCGAACATCGAAGAAGTGAAAGCGCGACGGGGCATCGTCATCGCCGTCACGGATCAGATCAACAAAGAGATCGAGCGCGTCTCGGACTTTATTCTAGAGATTCCCGAAAGCTCGCGCTGGCTCGCTCCAATCTTGTTCGTTGTGCCGCTGCAGCTCTTTGCGTATCACATTGCAGATTTGCGGGGCACCGACGTAGATCAGCCACGAAATTTAGCCAAGAGCGTCACGGTGGAGTGAGACCTCTCCCCTGGCCCCTCCCCGACACGGGGAGGGGAACCGGCTAGGGAGTGAGATCGGAAAGAACGATTATGGCCGAAGCGTTCGCCTGGACCCCGACACAAGACTATATCGAGCGGAGCAACGTCTGGCGCTTCATGCAGAAGCACCATATTCAAGATTATCACGAGCTGGTGCGACGCTCGACTGAAGAGATCGAATGGTTCTGGGACGCCGTCGTCAAAGAGCTGCAGATCGAGTTCTTCAAGCCGTACACCAAAGTGTTAGATACGTCGCAGGGGATCCCGTGGGCCAAGTGGTTCGTGGGGGGCACGATCAATATTGCCTATAATTGTGTGGACAAGCACGCTCAGGCTCGCCCGGACAAGATCGCGCTCATCTGGGAGGGCGAGGACGGCTCGGTGCGTCGGCTCACCTATCGAGAGCTCTCTGAACAGACCAATCGCTTGGCGCACGCCCTCAAACACTACGGCATTGAGAAGGGGGATCGCGTCGGGATCTTTATGCCGATGATCCCCGAAACGGTCGTTGCGATGATGGCCTGTGCCAAGATCGGCGCGATCTTTACCCCGATCTTCTCGGGCTTCGGTGCCCACGCCGTCGCGGCGAGACTCAACGACTGTGAAGCGAAGCTCTTGCTGACCGCGCAGAGCTTTTCGCGCAAGGGCGTGCGCATCGAGATGGGCAAGATCGCGCGCGAGGCCGCGGCGATGTGCCCCACGGTGACGGATATACTAGACCTCTCCCCCGGCCCTGCCCCGACACGGGGAGGGGTGCCAGGCTTCGCCTGGACCGTACACCGTGTCGCCGCAGGCGGCACGACGAACAGTCCAGGTGAAACCTGGTCTGAAGACCCGTTTATGATCATCTATACGTCCGGGACGACCGGCCGCCCCAAAGGCGCCGTCCACGTCCACGGCGGCTTTTTAGTCAAGATCGCCCAAGAAGTCGCCCACCAAGTCGATCTCCACGAGGACGACATCCTCTACTGGGTGACGGACATGGGGTGGATCATGGGGCCGTGGGAGGTCGTCGGGGGATTAGCATTGGGGGGCACGGTCTTTCTCTACGAGGGCGCGCCCGACTACCCCAGTGTGGACAGACTCTGGGCCATGGTCGAGCGCCATAGGATCTCTATCTTGGGGGTTTCGCCCACGCTCATTCGCGCGTTGATGAAGTTCGGCGAAGACCCCGTGAAGAAGCACGATCTCAGCAGTCTCAGAATTTTAGGCTCGACCGGGGAGCCGTGGAACCCCGCCCCGTGGTGGTGGCTCTTCGAGCATGTGGGGCAGAGACGCTGCCCGATCATCAATCTCTCTGGGGGGACGGAGGTCGGGGCGTGTTTCTTGTCGCCCTTGCCGATTACCCCGTTAAAACCCTGTGCACTGGTGGGGCCGGCGTTGGGGATGGCCGTGGACGTCTTTGACGCTGAGGGACGGCCATTGCGCGGCGGTGTCGGGGAGTTAGTCTGTAAGAAGCCCTGGCCGGGGATGACGCGCGGCCTCTGGAAGGACCCAGAGAGATACATTCAGACCTACTGGTCGCGGTGGGAGAACGTCTGGGTGCATGGGGATTGGGCGTCTATAGACGAGGACGGCTATTGGTACTTGCACGGGCGCAGCGACGACACGATCAAGGTTGCGGGCAAGCGTCTTGGTCCGGCGGAGGTCGAGTCTCTCGTAGTCGGTCATCCGGGGGTGGCCGAGTGTGCGGCGATTGGGGTGCCGCACGAGCTGAAGGGCGAGGTGATTTGGTGTTATGTTGTGTTGAAGCCGGGGCATGAGCCCAGTGATGCGCTCAGGAGGGAGCTGCGCGAGCGGGTCGTTGCGGGGTTGGGGAAGTCGTTTGCTCCTGATCAGATCAAGTTTGTGAGGGAGCTGCCCAAGACGCGCAATGCCAAGATCTTACGGCGGGCAATCCGGGCGGTGGCGCTGGGGCAGGAGCCGGGGGATCTGTCGAACTTAGAGAACCCGCAGGCGCTCGAAGAGATCAGACGGGCGGGGTGAGTAATACTGGATTTGTAAGCATCCAGCTCGCCGCCTATTTTTCTCCCTCCAGCAATGCCAGGAGTTCCTGAGGGTCTTTGATCTTCGCCATCCAGGGCGTCTCCCTTAATCTCGCGTTCTTCAGGAAGTCCCGCTTGTCCCGAGTCACCAGGTAGTCAATATCGGGCAGCATAACAGCAGCCAGAATAGGGGCGTCCTTCTCCCGGATGAGGGGCTCTGCTTCCTCTAGATAGGGTGCGTACTCTTTGTAGGTCTTCACCTCAAGGTACCCGGTGCCGAGGAATTGCAGAAAGTTGTCTAAAGCAGCTTGGGCTTCTTCGGGTCCGTACATCTCCGAGAACTTCTTGCGGAGTTCTTCGAGGATGAAGTCGGTGAGGACGACCGTGTGCCCCTCCTCGAGGAGCTTCCACATAAGCTTGCGCTTGACCCCGGCAAAGCGCATGCCGGCTACGAAGATGTTTGTGTCCACAAGCACTTTCATGAACGGAGCGGGGATCGGGTGATGGGGCGCTGGGACGTGTTGAGCCTCTCAGACACTTCGGCGCGGAGACGTTCCAGATCCGCTTGGATCTCCGCTTCGCTCCCTTCGAGATCCCCCATCTCCAGGAGCCTCTCCAGGACCTCCCAGAGCTGAGCCTTGCGCAAGTAGTCCCGGATAGCCTCGGAGCGATTCGGGTACTTGCCCGCCCGGACGGCGCGGTCGATCATCTTCAATTGCTCCTCGCTGAGGCGGACCTGAACGGACGTCATCGTCGGCATGATGATTCTCCTTTCGTAATGCAATCCGACTACAACAAGGATAACCTTTCCCTCAGCTTCCGTCAAGAAGCTAGCTGCCTCCTTAGAGAACCCGCAGGCGCTCGAAGAGATTAGGCGGGCGGGGTAGCCAGCCCAGTCCGTCTTTGATATAATCGGGCAAGACTTACGAAGCTAGGGAGGTTTGATGAGCTGGCAGCGAAGTGTTTTGTTTTTGATTTCGGTCTTGGGTGTGCTCTTGACGGGATGTCCTAAGGTCATCCCTGGCGTGAACATTCGTATCGAAGAGATTGATGCGAGCTGTCGAGGGGCTCAGTTCACCGCCTTAGCTTTTCAAGAGAACACAGCCCTTGGCCGGTTTGAGATGCGTGTGACTCATAAGCTCCTTGCGGAGTTCATCATCCCTGAAGGGGTCGCGCAACGGATCGACTTCAGTCGGCCTATCTCCCTGCGTGTCTATATGACTGGGGGACAGGCTCCCAATTGTGTCCTCGCAGGCAAGGTCATGACCTTCCGGGGCGTGCTCGCCAAGAAGGGCACTGACCCGCGCACCGGCAACCCCGTCTATATCCTGAAGTTCTACGAAGATTTTAAGATCGAGTATCATTAGAATCGCGGCAGGCGCAGAGAGTTTATCATAAATCGCGCTTTATAAGTAATAACCATTACATTCGCACGTTTTACCCTCTTGACAACCCCCCCCTCTTATGCTATAATCCCGCCAAACAAAAACGTCGGCTGAAGGAGGTAGCCATGCGCTACATCAAGCCCGTCGCAGTCGTCCTGCTCGCGTTATCGTTAGGTTGGGTCGGCGGCCTCTCCCAAACGTCGCAGACCGTCACCATCACCGTCAACCAGTCGCTCTACCTAGACTGCTCGGCTTCAACAAACATCAGCTACACGGTCACACAGTCAGATATTGAAGGCACACAGCCATTCAATATCGGCAGCTGGAGCTGTAATGTCGATGCGCTTACGGCTTTCACCCTGAGCGCCGATATGACCATGACGTCTACGGCAGATATTCTCAATGCCAGTGCCGATGACTTCTCTGAGACGTGCACCTCGGCTACTGGAGGCGGCTCCCCAGTCTGCGGCGCAGGTGGCACCTTCGGCCCGATCACCCTCGGCA
>CAZODX010000002.1:11159-14483 GCA_964578715.1 uncultured Thermotogae bacterium
CCCTCGGCACCGGCGGCAACACCGCCGGAAGTTTGGGGGCAGATTTCTCTGGAGACGTCGCGCTCGACGTGAGCGACTGGGATGTCAAGTCCATCCCACCCTCCCGAAGCGTCAGCGGGACGATCAGCTACTCCGTCTCCGACTCAACGCCATAACGAAAAATCTCGAAAGGGGGCTTGCACCATGACCAGAAAGATTCTCATTGCGCTGCTCGTCGGAGCTCTCGGGCTATCTCTGTCGTCCGGGCTTGTCGCCCAGCAGAACGTGACCATCACCATTGGGCAGTCGCTCTACTTAGACTGCGTGCCGCCGGATCAGCCGGGGGACATCACGTATACGATTCTGCAAGCTGATATCGAAGCGCCTCAGCCCATCGATATCGGCGACTGGGGCTGCAACGTGGACGCCGTAACACAATACAGACTGAACTCGCAGTTCACGTCGTTCTCCGCGCCCTTCGTCGTTAACGCCGACACGTCGGATTTTACGGCCGACTGTGATACTGCTGACGACTACGGCACTTGTGCGCCCAATTCGTCGCTCACCATGGGCGATACAGACCCCAACACTCGACGCGGCACAGGCTACAACACGGCGGGCACCGACGGCGCGGACTTCTCTGGGAATGTTTATGTCAATATGGGCGTCGGCCCCGGCGGCTGGGACGTGATGTCTTCGCAGCTGCCCGTCACGGTGACCGGCACGATCACGTATACAGTGACGGACACTACACCCTAGGCGTGCGCTCAGTTCTATAATTTAGGAGCCATGAAGAGTCTACGGGCTGTCTTGGGTGCAGCGCTTGGGATGCTCTTGCTCGCCTGCGGAGGCTTTGCCCAGACGAGCCAGAACGTCCGCGTAACGCTCATCATCCCCCAGCCGCTCTTCATCGCCGCCGTCATTCCATCTATCTCTGTCGAGATCACACCCCTGGAGATCGAGGGGCCGCAACCGTTCAAGATCGGCGATTGGCACGTCAACATTGACGCGCTGACGCCGTACCGGCTCAACTCGACGCTCTTTACTATAGATACCAATATCTTCGATGCCGGCCCAGAAGACTTTCTCACCGACTGCGACTTCGCCGACGACTTCGGCCAATGCACCGATAAGACGTCGCTGTCGGAGCCAGATCCCCAAAACCGTCGCGGGTCTGGGCTGAACACCGCGGGCTTGGACGGCGCAGATTTTCGTGGCGAGCTCTTTCTGGACATCAGCTCGTGGGACGTCAGCACGCTGCCGGGATTTTATATCGGAGTCATTCTGTTCACGACGACGGACACGACACCCTAGGAGACAGGTATGAAGCCCATGCGCGCGTTAGGAACGCTCGTCTTGGCGATCACCCTGGGGAGTCTGTTGGTGCAGGCCGTCTCCCAAGGGCCAAACTACGCGAGCACCTCTTCAGCTACGGGATGGACAAACTCCGGCAATGCCGTAGGGACCTCAGATAATGTCTGTGCAGAGCGCACCGGAGCCGCCGGAGGCGCCCTCGATCTGACGGGCTTTGGCTTCACCATCCCCGATGCTGCCGTCATTCAGGGCATCACCGTCGAAGTAGACATGGCCGCCACTACTTCAAGCGAAGGGGTTCGCGTGCGCCTGCTCAAGGGCGGCTCTCCCACCACAAATTTCCAAGACATTAACGGAGTTGCTGGTCAGACCGACTGCTCCACGAGCGCCTTCCGCACCGTCGGCAGCTCAACAGATCTGTGGGGCGAAACCTGGACGGCTGCTGATATCAATAGCTCAAACTTCGGCGTCCGGCTCTCTAAGCTTGGGTCTACAAACACAGCGTATGTGGATGCCGTGCGTATTACTATTGAATACCAAGACGTGATGACCGTGGCAGTCATTTCCGGAGGCGCCCTCTCGTATACTGTGAATAGCGCTTCGACCGTCGAGAACGGGATCGTGTCGTTCCTCGGCCAGACGGATCTGCAAGTCGTGGCCACACGCAGCTGGCGCGTCTGCGCCAAGGTCAGCTCATATACATACCCCCCTGGTGCTGATGACCCTACAGCGAACGCTCTGCAGATCAAAGACTATTTGGGCAATTGGCAGCCCGGGGGCTCCGGCGTCATCGTCGGCCAAGGGACACCCACGCCTGCCGGAGGAGTGACCTTTACCGTCGATCAGCGCGTGCTGTTAGCAAGCTTTGGCGATGGCAAGATCGGGTCGTATCAGTTCACTCTTGACTACTCTATTGACGACCAAGGAGTCCCATGTCCGTGAAGGAGCGTGAGCGTTCATGCGCAAGACTGTTATGAAACTGGGCTTGGTGCTCCTTGTAGTAGGGGCAAGTTCGCTTATTGTGCAGGGCCAGATCGGTATCTCCGCCCTGAGCGTGGACGTGAGCCTGCCCCCCGGGGGGAGTTTTACCGGCGCCTTTGAAGTGATCAACAGCAGCGATCAGCCAAGAGAATTCACCGTCGAGCTCAAAGATTACGACAGAAATATCGAGGGCGGCTTAGTCTTGCTAAACCCCGGCACACACCCGCGCTCGCTCGCGAAATTTCTTACATTTACGCCGGCTCAGTTCACACTACAGCCCAAGCAAAAACAACAGATTACGTTTAAGATCGAGATTCCCCAAACGGAGCGTGGGCCGCACTGGGCGGCGCTCGCCGTGACAAGCCCCGCGCCGTCATCGGGCGCTCAGCCCCCACCGCCCCCACCGGGGCAGCAGCCGTCTATTCCCGTCACCATCGGCACGGCTGAACAGTTTATCGTCAAGATTCGCCACACCGACCCGACCAACGCCGTCAATCGCGGGCGGATCGTGAGCGTCCAGGCGCTCTTGCCGGAGCGCGACAAGCCCTTGCGCATCGTCGTGGAGTACGAGAACACCGGGACGACATTTCAGATAGCGAAAACACAGCTGCGCATTGTGAACGCCAAGGGCGAGGTCGTCGTGCAAAAGAGAGCCGAAGATATGGCGATGCTCCCCGGCGGCAAGCAACGCCTAGAGATTCCCGTAACAGAAAAACTGCCGTCAGGGACGTACTTGGCGTTGGTGATCATCGACTTTGGCGGCGACTTTTTAGTTGCCGGGCAAGTGCGGTTCCAGCTATAACTTAAAATTTCAAGGAGGCTTCATGCTAAAGAGAGCGTGTGCGGGGACTGCGCTCTTGCTCATGAGCGTTTTCACAGCCCTCGCTCAAGGGCAGCCCGTAGAACTGATCGCGCCACCGCCACGCTCGGCCTTGCCCGGCGACATCGTCACCCTTACTTTCTTAGCGATCAATCGTGGGACGGCCTCCGATACGTATCTCTTCTCGGTGAGTGTGCCTGCAGGATTTCAGTCTATCGGCGGGTTGCCGC
>CAZODX010000002.1:14493-20445 GCA_964578715.1 uncultured Thermotogae bacterium
ACCCAATCACACTAGAAGCCGTCTCCCAGAACGATCCGGCCGTGCGTGCCAGCGCTCAGACGACAATTACTGTCGAGAAGAGCGTCGGCGTGATCATTCGCGCGCCCGATCCCCAAGAAGCCGACCCCGGCACCGAAGTCATTCTGTCGTTCGGTGTGACCAACCGGGGCAACACGATAGACGCATTTCGCCTTGAGGCGTTCACGCCACGCGGCTTTTCTGCTAAAGTCGAGCCGGGGCTTGTCGAGCTGCTCCCCGGTGAGACGCGCTCCGTCTTGGTCACCGTCAAAATTCCCGCAGATGCTCCGTCGGGGTTTGAGCCGGTGACGCTGACGGCAGTCTCTCTGCGCAACGAAGGGGTGCAGGCCAACGGCGCGACGACGCTGATCATCCTGCCGCCGGAGGCCGCCAAAGTCCCCACGGCGCTCCATCTGCTCGCTCCCGCAGAGCTTTCCATCGGGGCCAATCTTGCCCTTGCCGGCAGTACCCTCACGCCGCTCATCTCGTTTCTGACTTATGCCACGCTCCCCGAAGAGCAACGCTTCAGTATAAAGCTCACGATCTCTGACCTGATCAGATCGCAAATTCCTTCGGGGTTGCCCATCAACGTGAAAGAGTTTCTCTTCACGTCGCAGCGCGGCACGTTCTTTGTTCATCTTGGCGATCTGCCTCAATCGCCGTTGCTGTACAATCTGTTGCCGCGCCGCGGGGTGGAGCTTGGGTTTACGAATTTCTTCTCGCTGATGGCAACATTTGAAGACCAAGACGGGGACTTCGTCCAAGAGCAAAAAGCAACGGCTCTCAACTTCAACGGACCAAGCGTGCGGGCGTCGCTGGCGCGCCTGAGCGTGGCCGGCGCGACCCCCTACACCCTGACAGCAGCGAACTTTCGCAGCGGCGTGCTCTCCGTCGAGGGAGCCGTCGCCGAGATCAGTGCAGGGCTCCGTCGCATGTTCTTCCTGCGCGCGGCACCGTCCTTCTTTGGGGTCACTTTTGGGGGCGAGTACCTGCGCGTTGAGCCCGACTTTCCCAGCTTGATCAGCGTGCCCTCGGTCTTGGCCGATACCCAAATCTGGTCGCTCTTCGGCCATAGCAGCGTCGGAGCATTGGCGTTCAGCGCCTTAGTCTCCGGCAAGCGCACCGATCTCTTCGGCGATCCCGCCGTGCAGGAGATCACATCGATCACATCCCAAGGCCGGCTGGTTCTACGAAGCTTTCTACCGGGGCTGCCGAGCTTCTTCTTTGATGTCAAATTCATCTCACGGCGCAGCAACGATCCGCCGTTTACGCCACTCAGCACCGACGAAGATATCAAATCATTCACTATAGCCGACATCGTCAGCCCTATTAGTTATGTGCTGACGTTCTCTACAAATCTCTTCCGGGACAATCTCAACCCCGCTGCCAACACCGATACGTTTGAACTCACAAGCTCGCTCATCACGCGCCCGCTGTTGGGAGTCGAAGGGTTATCGCTGAACCTGAGCGCCAAGAGCACCTTCCAAGTCGACCCGAACACAAACACAACTCTTGATCACCAAGTGACGTTCATCAGCCGCGTGGCGTTTGCGACGCCGCGGGTCTCGGCGTTCTTGTTGCTAGGGCTCAATACGAACTTGCTCTATCCCTTCTTCTCTAGCTATTTTGGCTCATTCAGCGCGACGCTCTTTGGCCCGGTGAGCGCCTCGTTTGCCTTCTCGTTCACCGAGCCGTCGTCATTGAGCTTTAATATCGAAGTGCGCACGAAGTTCGCCATGCCCTTCGAGTCCGTAATTATCAGAGGGCGCGTTGAGGGGTATCTCTTCGTGGACGCGAACAACAACGGACGACGCGATCCCGGCGAGCCCGGCATCAAAGACGCCCTGCTGCGCCTTGACAATCAGCTCGCCCGCACCGACGCTCAAGGGTATTTCAGATTCCCGCCGGTTGACCCAGGCTCGTATAAAGTCGAGATCGCCCGCGCGCCGCTGGGGCTCGTTCCCACCGTCCCCATGCCCATAAATGTCACTGTCACCGTCGGACAGGTGATCGCTCTCGAGATTCCCATGAGATCGGTGGGCATCATCCGTGGGAGAATCTTTGACGACAAGAACCGTAACGGCCAAGCCGACACCGACGAGCCGGGCTTAGCGAATGTGCGCGTCTTCGCCGTCGGCGCCCAGACGATAGAAGCCCGCTCCGACGCGAACGGTCAGTACGTGCTCCAGGTGCCGCCGGGCAGCTACACCGTGACGCTTGATCGTGCGACATTGCCCAAGCGATACGAGCCGACGACGCCGCTCAGCGCGACCGTGACGGTGCAAACGGGCCAGACGATCACTATAGACTTCGGGGCCTACGAAGTCCCACGCCCCGTGCTCTTCGCGCCCATTGCTGAGTTTACGTTCACCCCAGGAAAGCCCAAGGTCGGCGAGCGCGTCGTCTTCGATGCGTCGGCGTCCAGCGACAGCGACGGGCAGATCACTAAGTACGAGTGGGACTTCAACAACGACGGCAAGATAGACGCTTCAGGCAAGATCGTGGAGTGGGTCTTCACCAGCCCCGGAGATTTCTCGGTCAAGCTCACGGTCACGGACAACGACGATCTGCAGAACTCTATCACGAAGATCGTCCCCGTGCGGCCATGAGAAAGAGCGTTGCCCTTACCCTCGGTGCGGCTCTGATCTGTATCACCATCATTGCCGGTGCTCTGTGGGCATGGCTTCAGTCTCCTCTCAATTATGAAGAGAGCACCGGCCCGGTGAAGCTCTCCCCAGTCAAAAGAGTCCTAGAGAGCGATCCCGATGACTTTGTGACTCTTGTCTTCATCCTGCGCAATCTCAGCGACCAAGGGCGTTCGTATGAGCTGAGCGCCGAAGCCCCGGTGGGATGGGAACTGCTCGACGCGCCCCAGAGCGTCACGCTTGGCCCTCGCGCCCAGGAAGAGCTCTTTCTCACAGCGCAGATCCCGCCAGCGACCCCGCCAGGACGATATCTGCTTACTATGCGTGCCCAGAGCGATGCGTTCTCGGCTGTGGGCCGAACAGAGATTACTGTGCGCGCGCGGGAGCGCCTGAAGATAGCTCTTGCTGAGTCCGATCTCGTCGTGCATCCTGGCGAAGAGAAGGCACTTGCGCTCAATATCACGAATCGCGGGAACGTCGCGGCGCGCGTCTCTCTAACTGTCACTGCAGCGCCGGTGGGCTGGCAGTTTCGCTTGTCTGAAGGCGCTTTCGCGCTTGGGCCGGGGCAGAGCAAAGCCGTCATCCTGACGGTACGCCCGCTGGGTGATGCCCCCCTTGCCCCAGGGCGGTTCACGGTGCAGGCGACTTCTCCAGCGAGCCGCGACGAACTCCCCTTCACGGTTGTCCTCTCCCCCTGAGATTTGATAGACTAAAATTATGAAGATCCTCATCAGTGATCCGGTGCATCCCGACGCCGTCGCGTGGCTCCAGAAGCAGCCCGGCGCGCACGTCGTCGTCCAGCCGGAGATCTCTCCCGAAGAACTGCTCAGGACGATCTCAGACTACGACGCGCTCATCGTGCGCAGCCGCACCAAAGTCACCAAGGCCGTGATCGCCGCGGGCAGGAGATTACGAGTGATCGGGCGGGCCGGCACAGGCTTAGATAACATTGACGTCGAAGCCGCTCAGCACGCAGGGATCACCGTGCTCAACGCGCCGGGGGCCAATGCCAACGCCGTCGCTGAACTCACTCTCGGGTTTATGATCGCGCTCGCACGCGATCTGCCCCACGCCCTCAACGCCGTCTCGTCCGGGACAAAAGCCAAAGGCTACGGGATCGAGCTGGCCGGAAAGACCCTAGGGCTGATCGGCTACGGGCGGATCGGGCGCTTAGTAGCGCACTTGGCATTAGCATTTGGGATGAGAGTCCTCGCGTATGATATCGTCCCGCCGGAGCGCGCCGAGCCAGGGGTGCATCTCGTCTCAGTGGAGATGCTCGTGCGCGAGTCAGATTTCGTGAGCATACACGTCCCGCTGACGCCCCAGACGCGCGGTCTTGTCAATGCTGAGTTCTTAGCAAGATTAAAGCCAGGAAGCTTCCTCATCAACACGGCGCGTGCGGAGCTCGTGGACGAGGGCGCCGTGCTTGCTGCCCTTCAATCTGGGCGGCTGCGGGGCTATGCCGCCGATCTCTTTGCTGAGAACTCGCCGTTGCTGGGGCATCCCAAGGTGCTCTTGACCCCTCATATTGGGGCTTCTACCGAAGAAGCGCAGCGCCGCGCCGGCCTGGAGATCGTCGAGAAGGTCTGGCAAGCCCTCACCATTGAATATTCCCCTCCAAAGTGCTAGAATAAAGCCGGATGCTGAAGTAGGGGCGAATCCCCGTGTTCGCCCTGGGCAGACACAAGGGTCTGCCCCTACATGACAAGGAGGATGTCGGGTGAACTTCCCCAATGATGACGAGCAGCAGAGACGAAGCCGCAACTTCCGCACTATCGCGCTGGTGATCGTCGTGGTGATCTTCGCTGCTATTCTGTTACAATCGTTCTTAGGGCCCTCGGACTCTGCGGAGAAGCAGATTCGCTACTCCGAATTTCTCGCGTTGTTGCAGGCTGGCCAAGTCACAACGGTGACGATCAAAGGGGCCTCGCTGGCGACTATCGTGGGGCGTGTGCGCTCACCAAGCGCCCTGGGGGAGAACCCTCAGATCGCCGAGCTCGATGCGCGCAAAAATTATGAACAACAGCGAAAGGAGAAGCTCGAGGCGCTGCTGGAGCATCAGAGTCGGCGCCTGGGATGGCTCGAGGCGCTGCGCTTGGAGCTTCCTCCGCAAACGCTCTCGACAGCTCAGACCATCCAACGCCAGCTCGTTGGGCTGGCCCTGCGCCATGCTGAAGTCGAGCGCGCTCTGGAAGCGCTCGTGCAGGCGCGCAAGGAGAAGGCCACCGAGATCAGCACCCTGATGCAGAAGATCCTAGGGAATGCGGAGCGCTTCCGTACAGAGGCCGTCCTCACCGACTCCTTATTAGAAGAGCTCATGAAGAACAACGTCGCTGTGAGCTTCGAAGGATCGAGCGATTCGTCGTGGATCTTCTCCGTAGTGCTCTCGCTGCTCCCGTTCTTTATTATCTTGTTGTTATGGTACGGCATGATGCGCCGGATGCAAGGGGAGGGCTCAAGCGCGCTGAACTTTGGGCGCAGCCAAGCGAAATTGGTGACCAAAGAGTACTCGCGCGTCACGTTCGACGACGTCGCGGGCATTGACGAAGTGAAAGAAGAAGTCCAAGAGATCGTAGACTATCTGAAAGACCCGCAAAAGTTCACGCGCATCGGGGCGCAGATCCCCAAGGGGGTGCTGTTAGTGGGGCCGCCGGGCACGGGCAAGACGCTCCTTGCGCGCGCCATCGCTGGGGAAGCCGACGTGCCGTTCTTCTCGATCTCTGGGTCGGACTTCGTGGAGATGTTCGTGGGGGTCGGTGCGGCGCGCGTGCGCGATCTCTTCCGCAGAGCCAAAGAAGAGGGCAAGGGCAAGCGCGGCGTGATCATCTTTATTGATGAGATCGACGCTGTAGGCCGCAAGCGCGGTGCGGGGATCGGGGGCGGCCACGACGAGCGCGAACAGACTTTAAATCAATTACTTTCTGAGATGGACGGCTTCGACAAGAACGAGCATGTCATTATCTTGGCGGCGACCAATAGACCCGATATTTTAGATCCGGCGCTGCTGCGTCCAGGGCGCTTCGACAGAAAGATTTCGGTGCCGCCGCCGGACTCCAAGGGCCGCGAAGCGATCCTCAAAGTCCACGTGCGCAACAAGAAGCTCGCCCCCGATGTCGATCTGAAAGTGTTGGCGCGGCGCACGCCGGGGTTCGTCGGCGCGGACTTAGAGAATCTCTGCAACGAAGCGGCGCTCTTGGCCGCGCGCCGCAACAAAGAGTTTATCGATATGAAAGACTTTGAAGACGCTATAGATAGAGTCATCGCGGGGATCGAGCGCAAGGGGAGACTC
>CAZODX010000003.1:0-3799 GCA_964578715.1 uncultured Thermotogae bacterium
GATCTCTACAGACTGGGTGCTGGGCCCTGGTAACGATCTCTTGACCCATTACAGAACAAGGGGCTACCTCCATAAATTCTGCTCGTCGCTGGGGCCAACCGAGACCATCGAGATGGGGATCCCCAGCTCGTCCTCAATCACCCGTACGTACTGCTGGGCTGCCTTGGGGAGCTCCCCAAACTCCCGGCACTCCCCAAGCGACTCGCTCCAGCCAGGAAGCTTCTCGTAGACGGGCTCGCACTCTTGTAAGATCTCACAGACCGTGGGAAAGTCGTGCAGGATCCTCCCGTGATAGCGATAGCCTGTCGCGATCCAGATCTCGTCGAAGCCTGTCAGCACGTCGAGCTTGGTGAGCACCAGCTCGGTGAAGCCGTTGATCATAACAGCATAGCGCAGGGCCACCAGATCGAGCCAGCCGCAGCGCCGAGGCCGGCCTGTGGTCGTGCCGAATTCGTTCCCCTGCAGGCGCAAGCGCTCCCCGGCCCTATCGAGGGCTTCGGTGGGGAAGGGCCCATGGCCGACGCGCGTCGTGTACGCCTTGGCCACCCCGATAATTCTGTCAACGCGTTGTGGGGGCACCCCAGCCCCAGAGCCGATTCCCCCAATGGTCGCCGTTGAGGACGTCACATACGGATAGCTCCCCAGATCGAGATCGAGCAGGGCCCCTTGGGCCCCTTCAAAGATTATATATTTATTCTGATCTAAAGCGTCGTTGAGCAACCGCACGGTGTCGACGATGCGGTCCCGAAAGCCTTCTGAGAGTCTCAAGAGCTCCTCGGCAAGCTGGCTTGCGTTGAGGCGTCTCAGCTCAGCGCTCTCGGGCCAGATCTTCTGATAGCGCTCGACGACCGCCGTGAGTTTCTCTGTGAATCTTTGGGGGAAGAGCAGATCGGAGACTCTCAAGCCGATGCGGGCGGCCTTGTCGCGATAGGCCGGGCCGATCCCCTTGGCGGTCGTATCGAGAGAGACTCTAGAGCCCTCCAGTCTCTCAATGATCGGATGGTAGGGCAAGAGCAGATGGGCATTGGAACTGATAGCGATCTGGGGGTCGCTGCCGCGTAGCTCGCGCAGGGCGTTCAGCTCTTGGACCAGAGCATAGGGGTCGATGACCATGCCGTGGGCCAGGACTCCCGTACAGTTCTCATGGAGCGCCCCGGCTGGGATCAAGTGAAACTTAAACTCTTGGGATTCTGTGGGGGGTTCGGGGCTATCGGCCCCCACGAGGGCTGGGATGCGACTGAGGACGACGCGGTGGCCGGCGTTGGTCCCCCCGTTGAACCGCACGCAGTAGTCGGCGTCGCGCGAGAGCAAGTGGGCGACCTTGCCCTTGCCCTCGTCGCCCCATTGGGCTCCTAAGACGGCTGTGGCGGGCATAGGGTCACTTCCTCGGCGGTCAGTTCCCAGATCTTCTCTCCCATGCGTACGATAAGTCTACCAGATTCTGCGAGCCCCAGCACCTCACACTGCGCGTGGGCTTCGCCAGTCTGCGGCTGGCAGACGGTCCAGGCGCGGCCTGGCCGAAGAATAGACAGCTCGCTCCAGCGGGCTTGCACGAACCCAAAGCCCTCCGCAAGAAATCGCTCGTAATCATGGGCGAGGGCGGTGAGAGCTACATCGAAGAACTCTTCTAATGGGACGGCTCTTCCCAGCTCGCGGGCGAGCGACGTCGCCGGGACGCGCGTCTCCTTGGGCAGCTCGTTATTGACGTTGACGCCAATTCCTGCCACAAGCCAGGCGATCTTCTCAGAGCGGCAGCTCAGCTCGATCAAGATCCCTCCAAGCTTGGCGTACTGCACATAGAGATCATTAGGCCACTTGACGCCCACGGGGACGCCCCAGTGCTCGCGGATCGCGCGCGCGAGCGAGACTGCGATCAGTATAGAGATACAGCCTGCCCGCTCCGGTAGGATCGGGGGTCGCAACAGCACCGAGAACCACGCGCCCCCACGGGGCGAGGCCCAACTCCGTCCCAAGCGCCCCTTCCCTGCGGTTTGCTCCCAAGCAATGATCACCGTGCCTTCGGGAGCGCCAGACTCCGCAAGATCCTTGATATAGTCATTCGTCGAGCTGAGCAGATCGAAGATCAAGATCCGATAGCGCATCACGTGAGTCTCTTGAGCCCTACTTTGGCTCTATACCCGTTGACATCGAGCTCTTTGGTGAATTCTGCCCCCTCGAAGGAACTATTGCTCTGAAGTGTAACGGCGAGCGTCTCCTCTTGGATGTGCTGGGCAAACTGTTCAATGGCTTTCTGGACTTCGGGGTCGGCCTCATAGGACAGCTCGATGCGATCTGAGACCTCAAAGCCCGCCTCCTTGCGACACTCCTGGACGAGCCGGATGAACTCCCGCACCACGCCCTCGCGCCGCAGCGCCTCATCGATGTGGGTGTCTAGGAGCACCTTGACTGTCTCTTCACTGCCCTCGACAAAGCCCTCGCGCGGCTGCCAGACGACCCGCAGATGCGTCCCCTCAGTAAGCTCGATCTCCTGGCCCTCTACGGTGAGGCGCAGCTTCTTCTGAGCAGTAAGCTCTTGGGCGAGCTGCACGCGTTTGGGCTCTTCAGCTTGGTTGAGCTCGTCTAATATGTGCATCGCTTTGGGGGCCAGGCCGCGCAGCTCCTTCCCCAGTGCAGATTTCTCGTATTCGAGCATAGGAGTATAGTATGGAGCGAGCTGCTCTGGGCTGAGCCAGGTGAGTCTCTTGACGTTCAGCTCCTGGCAAATGAGCTGGTGGTACTCTGAGTCAAGGGGCGGAGCGAGCACGACGGCCAACGCCAGGGGCTGGCGCACCTTGATGCGGGCTTTGTTGCGGGCTTGCAGCCCCGCCGTGACGATCTGTTGGGTCAAGGCCATCTGGGTCTCAAGAGCAACATCGCGCAGGCTCTCGGTGACCGTGGGCCAGTCGCACAGGTGGACGCTCGGGGGCATCTGGTCGGTCTTGAGATTCTGATAGATCGCCTCGGCCAAGAAGGGCACAAACGGCGCAAGCAGCTTGGCCAGCTCAAGTAAGATCTCATAGAGCGTGGCGAATGCCGAGATCTTCTCGGCCGTCCAGGAGCTTCCCCAGAACCGCGCCCGGGAGTTCCGCACGTACCAATTGCTCAGCTCGTCGACAAAGGTCGCGATCGCGTGCGTAGCCGCGACGGGGTCGTACTCGTCCAGGGCTCTGGTCACCTCACCGACGGCATACTGAAATCTCGAAAGAATCCAGCGGTCAAGCAGAGCCCGCTGTGAGACGGCGTGTTGAGCGGGATCGAACCGATCGATTCCGGCATACAGTGCAAAGAAGCTATAGACGTTGCGGACGGTCTCGAGGACGCCGCGCGTCTCGACGATATCTTTGGGGTCGAGCCGACGGTCGCGCCAGGGGGCACTGCCGGCGTAGAAGAACCAGCGGATGGCATCAGCTCCGTATACATTGACGACGTCCCAGGGATCGAGCACGTTGCCCAAGCTCTTGGACATCTTCTTGCCCGACTCGTCTAGCCCCATCCCCGTGACGACGACGTGCTTATACGGATGAGGGTAGGGCTTCTCTTCGTATAAGAGCGTGCTGGTCACCAAGAGCGAGTAGAACCAGCCGCGCGTCTGATCGATCCCCTCGGCGATGAAGTCGGCGGGGAACTGCTCTTGGAAGATCTCTTGATTCTCGAAGGGGTAGTGCCATTGGGCCGTATGCATCATCCCCGAATCGAACCAGCAGTCGATGACATAGGGGACGCGGCGCATCGTACCGCCGCAGGGGCAGCGCAACAGACACTCGTCGATCCAGGGGCGATGGAACTCAACGGCGCGCGC
>CAZODX010000003.1:3809-6051 GCA_964578715.1 uncultured Thermotogae bacterium
TGGCGGCTGCCGATGCACTGCTCCCTGCGACAGTGATCGCAGACCCACAGGGGCAGGGGCGTCCCCCAGTAGCGATCCCGCGAGAGCGCCCAATCCTTCATGGTCTCCAAGAAATTGCCAAAGCGCCCATCACGGAAGTGCTCGGGATGCCAGTGAATGTGTCTGTTATTTTCTATGATCTCTCGTTGTTTGGCCGTTGTCCTGATGAAGTACGAATCGAGCGCGTAGTAGAGCAGCGGGGTCTTGCAGCGCCAGCAGAACGGGTACTCGTGTTCGTACTTGCCCGACTTATAGAGAATCCCGCGCTGCTGTAGATCTTTGATAATGACGGCGTCGGCGTCCTTGACGAACTGTCCGGCGGCCAAGGGAAACTCTTCTGTGAATTTTCCCTCAGGATCGACGGGGTTGACGAAGGGCAACCCCTCGCTCTGGCCGACCTGATAGTCTTCCTCGCCGAAGGCCGGAGCGATATGAACGATCCCCGTGCCCTCCTCTAGCGAGACGAAGTCGGCGGCAACAACGCGATAAGCGTTGGGGGCATCGCTGAGCTTATAGGCGGGCTCGTAGCGCATGCCGACGAGCTCTGCCCCGCGCAGCGTCTCGACGATCTCGTGGGGCTGCTGCCCTAAAACTGCTGCCACAAGGTCCTGAGCAAGAATGAAGATCTCTTGGCCGACCTTGACTTTGGCGTAGGTATAGGTGGGCCCCACTGCCAGGGCAACGTTGCTGGGCACAGTCCAGGGAGTTGTCGTCCAGACCAAAAACCAGGCTTCGCCTGGACCGTACGGCGTGCCGTCGGAGGCGGCTCGTAATTTAAAGAATATTGAAGGGTCTTTCACCGTCTCGTAGCCCTGGGCGACCTCATGAGAGCTCAAGGGGGTGCCGCAACGGGGACAGTAGGGCAACACTTTATGCCCCTTGTAGAGCAATCCCTTCTCCCAGATCTTCTTCAGCGCCCACCACACCGATTCAATATACTCGTTCGTATACGTAATATATGCATGTTCTTGATCGTACCAGAAGCCCATCCTGGGGTCGAAGCGTTCCCACTCCCCCTTGAACTTCCAGACGTTCTCCTTACACTTCTTCACGAAGTTTTCGACGCCAAATGCTTCGATCTCGCGCTTGCTGTTGAGCCCAAGCTCTTTTTCGACCTTGAGCTCGACGGGCAGGCCGTGAGTGTCCCAGCCGCCCTTCTTTATGACGTGATACCCCTGCATCAGTTTATATCTGGGGAAGAGATCTTTATAGACGCGCGGGATGAGATGCCCAAAGTGGGGCTTGTCATTGGCTGTAGGTGGGCCCTCGTAGAAGACGAAGCGCTTCTGCGATCTGTTCTGCTCGTTGCGGGTGAGGCTCTGCTGGGCAATGCGGGCCTGCTCCCAAAATCGCAAGACTTCGGCTTCCAGGGTCAACGGATCGGGTAACTTCCCATATCTTGGCATAGGACTACACCGAGGGGAATGATACTGCACCTTATGCAAGACGTCAAGCATGTGGGACGCCGCTTGCGTCTCCCTAGGTCTGAGTGATATGCTTGAGGGGCTATGGACCTGCTGAGCACTCTGCGGCACAAGCTGGAGGGAGTAGACTTCGCGCAGGCGCTGCAGAGGACTGTGTCGTTCCTGCGCCAGAACGTCCCTCATTACACGTGGGTCGGCGTGTATTTACTTGAAGGTACGGAGTTGGTGCTGGCGGCCTGGGACGGCCCAGAGGCGACCCAGCACGTCAGAATCCCCATAGGGAAGGGCATCTGCGGCCTGGCCGCCCGAGAACAGAGAACCGTCATCGTCGGCGATGTCACGAGCGATCCCAGATACTTGGCGTGCTTCCCTTATACGAAATCGGAGATCGTCGTGCCCATCTGGAAAGACTCTCAAGTCATCGGGGAGATCGACATCGACAGCGATAGGCCTCAGGCGTTCACGGAAAGAGACAGAGAATTCTTAGAGCAAGTCGCAGCTCTTCTAGGAGAGAGATATGGCTGAAACTACCAGGGGCGAACGCTACGTGCTCGATACGAGTGTCATCGTCGACGGACGCATCACCGAGGGGGTTCGGCAAGGGCGATTCCCCAACGCCGTGTTCATCGTGCCCAACGCCGTCTTGGCCCTTTTAGAGGCGCAAGCGGTGCGGGGGCAGGAGACGGGCTACACCGGGCTCAACGAGCTGAAGCAATTGCAGCAGTTAGCTTGGGAGGGGAAACTCGAGCTCGTCTTCAAGGGGGAGCGCCCGCGAGGCG
>CAZODX010000003.1:6061-19888 GCA_964578715.1 uncultured Thermotogae bacterium
GGCGAGCTCCACGCGATGGTCCGTGCCGTCGCCGAAGCGGAGAACGCGATCTTGTTGACGAGCAGTCGCAGCCAAGCGCTCGCCAGCGAATCGCAAGGGTTGCCCATGCAGTTTCTGGGGACGGCCGGTGGAGTCCGGGAGCTCGAGCAGCTCTCGGTTATGAAGTTCTTTGACGACCAGACGATGTCGGTGCATCTGCGGGCCAAGGCGCGTCCCAAGGCCAAGCGCGGCACCCCAGGACACATGAAGGTCGTCCCGCTCCGCGAGGAGCCCATGACCGAAAGAGAATTAGAGCGCATGGCTCGTGAGATCGTGGAGGTCGCCAAGGGCCACCCCGAAGGGTTCATCGAGATGGACGCGGGCGGCAGCACCGTCGTCCAGCTCAAGAACTTACGAATCGCCATTGCGCGCCCACCCTTCAGCGACGCCCTGGAGATCACGATTGTCCGGCCCATCGTACGGAAGAAGCTCGACGAGTATCGCTATGCCCATCTACTCAAGGAGCGCCTGAAGGAACGCTCGCGGGGGGTCTTAGTCTCCGGGGCTCCTGGCGCGGGCAAATCGACGTTCGTCCAGGGGATCGCCGAGTACTTACAAGAGTCGGGCTGGATCCTCAAGACCATGGAGAAGCCCAGAGACCTGGAGCTCTCCGACGAGATCACGCAGTACACAGCATTGGGCGGGGAGATGAAGAAGACGGCCGACGTGTTGCTGTTGGTCCGCCCTGATTATACGATCTTCGACGAGATGCGGGTCGACGAGGACTTCAAGGTCTTTGCCGATATGCGGCTTGCCGGGGTGGGAATGATCGGTGTGGTGCACGCCACGCGGGGCATCGATGCCGTCCAGAGGCTGATCGGGCGC
This sequence comes from uncultured Thermotogae bacterium, assembly GCA_964578715.1. Classification (GTDB taxonomy): domain Bacteria; phylum Bipolaricaulota; class Bipolaricaulia; order RBG-16-55-9; family DRXL01; genus JANXCC01. Next base: position 6,926 of record CAZODX010000003.1, read on the forward strand.
GTCGACCTGGGGATGATCCCTCAAGTAGTCGACACCGTGATCTTCATCGAGGCCGGCGACGTCAAAGAGATCTACGAAGTCGAGTTCACCGTAAAAGTCCCTAGCGGCATGGGCGACACAGACCTAGCTCGCCCGGTGATCGAGATTCGCGAGTTTGAGTCCAAAGCGCTCGTCTATGAGATCTATAGTTTCGGCGAGCAAGTCGTCGTCATGCCGATCAAGGAGGTCATCACCGAGAAGCCCGTCTGGCGGCTGGCAGCGCAAGCGCTGGAGTATGAACTACGACGAGTGATCCGTGGGCCGTTCACCGTCGAGATTCGTTCCGATACCCAAGCGACGCTCTACGTCGACGAGGATCAGATCCCTGTGATCTTGGGGCGTGGGGGCAGTCGCATCCGCGAGCTCGAGGCCGATTTGGGGATCAAGCTCGATGTGCGGTCCTACGACGAGATGGAAACGACTCTCCATCAGGAGGTCGACATAGAAGTGAGCGACCGCCACGTGATCTTAGATTTAGATCCGAGCTTGCGCGGGCGCAATATCGAGATCCTAGTTGATGGCGAGCCGGTCTTCATCGGGTCGGTTTCGCGGACGGGCAGCATTAAATTAGTTCGTGGGAGCGAGCCTGCCGAACGGATCTACGAAGCCCATCGCGCAGGGGGAAGGATCCGTGTGCGGCGTGTGGGCTAAAATCGCCAGAGGACGCCGCTGCGATAGCTCCAGACCCACGGCAGGTTTTTTTGGCTGAAATCGAGCAGTGCCAAGGGCACGACATCAAAGAAGACTGAGATCTTGGGGAAGAGCGCAAATCGCCCTCCGGCGCCGACCCAGCCCGTCAGTCGCCAGGCTTCTGCGGCATTCTGCGTAAGATGTAAGATGCCAGACCCAACTTCAAGAGATGCATTCAATCGACCAAAGGGGAAGTTCAGGGCTAGCGCTGTCTCGTAGTGGGCTATCCCCACAGAAGTCCCCTCGAACGCGAAGCCCCAGCCCGCAGCGAGGCGCAACGCTACCCCGGTCTCGATCTGCGTCTCCCCGCGCACGGAGAGTATTAAAACTTTTTGCGAGATCTCAAACGTCGGCAGCGCCGGCTGAAAGTTTTTCAGCTCCATCCAGCTTGCAGCAACACCCAAGTTTGGACCGCGCTCCTGCGCCATAGCTCCCATATTAAGTGCAAGCAGCCCGAGCACCCAAAGATATCTTTTCACGCGATTTGTCAGCCTCCCGTGCTTTTGCTATTGTGACAGAGAGTATCTATGAAAGTCAAGGTCTTAGATGCCCACTTGGTCAACAAGATCGCTGCGGGGGAAGTGATCGAGCGCCCCGCGTCGGTCGCCAAAGAATTGATCGAGAACGCCCTCGATGCCGGAGCGACTAAGATCGAACTCTCTGTCGTAGGCGGGGGCGAGCACAGGCTGTGTGTCGCCGACGACGGCGAGGGCATGACCCAAGACGATCTCTTATTAGCTATCCAGCGCCACACGACCAGCAAGATCTCTTCGGAAGAAGATCTCTTTGCTATTCGCACGCTGGGCTTTCGCGGCGAAGCGTTGGCGAGCATCGTCGAAGTCTCCAAGACGGTCATCACCAGCAAGAGCGATGAGTCCCCCGAAGGCGTTCGAGTCGAGCTTGAAGGCGGGCGTGTTATCTCTGTCAAAGCCGCGGGACGCGCCCGCGGCACGACCGTCGACGTGCGCGAGCTCTTCTTCAACGTCCCTGCGCGCCGAAAGTTTTTAAAATCTCAGAAGACCGAGTTCTTTCACATCGTGCGGGTGGTGAAGCGTTTTGCGCTCGCGTACCCAACCGTGCATTTTCGCTTAGAGCACGACGGCAAGACCGTGCTCGATTTGCCCCCAACCAGCGAGCTGCGTCAGACCATCGCTCAGCTCTATACGGCTGAGCTTGCTCGCGCCTTGCTTGACGTTCATACGGCAATCCCGGGGATCACCGTGCGGGGTCTTGTGAGCCCTGCTCAGCTCACGCGCCCTGACCGCTCCGAGCAGTTTATCTTTGTCAACGGGCGCTTCGTGAAAGATACCCAAATAAATTATGCGATCTCTCAAGCGTATGAGAGCGTGCTCAAGGGCGACCAGCACCCGTATATCTTTTTGTTTATCGAGATTGACCCACGGGCTGTCGACGTGAACGTGCACCCGCAGAAGGCCGAAGTGCGCTTTGCTGAGCCGATCAAAGTCCAGGCGGTCGTCAAGCAGGCGATCACGAAAGCGCTGACGTCGGCTCATGCCGTGCCGCGATTGGAAAAGATAGACCTAACCCTCCAGCCCCCTTCCAGAACGGGGCAGGCTTCGCCTGCACCATACACCATAGAGGTCACCAAGCCAGACGAGAAGCTCGATCTGCGTAAGGAGCTCACTGAGTTGCGCCAGCAGCCCCTTGTGTCACCCTCGGTCGCTCCTGAACCTGTGCCCAGCTTTCGCGTGCTCGGCCAGCTTCACGGCACTTATATTATAGTTCAGACGGAGTCCGGGCTGGAGATCATTGACCAGCATGTCGCTCACGAACGGATTCTCTACGAGAGATTTCTCGCGCAGCTCAAGGAGCAAAGAGTCCTTCGGCAAAGGCTTTTAATCCCTATCACGATCGAGATGCCTCCGGATAAAGCCGAGCTTTTGGCGGCGCATCTCAGAGACTTGGACGAGCGTCTTGGGATCGGGATCGAGCACTTTGGTGGGGGGACTTTCATTGTGCGCGATTGGCCACAAGTGCTCACGAGCGACTGGAGCAAGGCAGACTTTACGGAGACAGTCGAGCGCGTGCTGGCGGTGCTGGAGCACGAAGCCGAGCCGGCTCTTGAAGAATTAGCGAAGACTTTGGCCGCGCGTGTCGCCTGCGAGGCAGCCGTGGTCAAGAACAAGCCCCTGCGCCCCGAAGAGATGACGGAACTCATCCGGCAGCTCAAGCAGACGCAGAACCCCCATCGCTGTCCGCACGGGCGGCCGATAGTGTTGGCGTACTCGCTCGAAGAGCTTGAGAAGAGATTCGGGCGGCGGTGATATACAATATAGGTTGGTGATCTCTTCATGAAAACTGTAGAGTTTCAAACGCGCTTGTCAGGTCGCACCTTGCGCATTCCTTCAGATGTCGCTCAGCAGATTCCTTCAGGGCAGTCTGTCAAAGTTATCTTGCTCATTCCAGACTCTGATGAAGATCAGGAGTGGGTACGCTTGACAGCTAAGCAATTTTTGAAAGGGTATGCAGCAAGCGATGCCATCTACGACAAGCTATCAGCCGGGTGATCTTGTACTCGTTGCTTTTCCTTATGCGCGCGGTGGGCGGAGGAAGCAGCGCCCAGCGCTTGTTATACTCGATGCCGGAGATGCAGACTTAGTGGTTGCGCGCGTTACAACTCAATTACATCGCACACCTTATGATGTACCGATCACAGACTGGCAAGCCGCGGGGCTCCTTGCTCCCTCCGTAGTACGGCTCCATAAACTTGCTACCCTAGAGAAGAGCATTGTCCGGGGCCGTCTTGGCAGCTTACAGCATCCAGATCGTCAGCGAGTTTCTGCTGTTATGAGTCAGATCTATGGAAGATGGTGATGGTGTTCGTAATTACTCATAGCGCAGCGCCTCGACGGGATCAAGCCGCGCCGCCCGCGCCGCCGGATAGACCCCAAAGATCAGCCCTACTATCAGCGAAAACCCCAACGCTAAAAAGACAGCATACGACGGAATGATCAACGGCCATCGGCTCAACGAAGCGATCACCGCTGCAACCCCAATACCCATCACGAGCCCGATCACGCCCCCAAGCACGCTCACAACGACAGATTCGGTCAGAAACTGCCAGAGAATATCGCGGCGCTTCGCGCCCAAGGCTTTACGAATCCCGATCTCCCGCGTGCGCTCCACGACCGAGACTAAAAGAATATTCATGATCCCGATCCCGCCTACAAGCAAAGCGATAGCGGCAATCCCACCCAGCAGAAATGTCATCGTGATCGCGTTCTGATTGACCGTCTCGATGATATCTTGCTGCGCCCGCACACGATAGTCTTCGGGATTAGGGATTCTGCGAGAGAGAATAAATTCGACTTGCGCAATCGCTTCGTCGACTTGATCGGTGCTCGCGACGCGAAGATTATAGAAATTCACGGTGCGGTCTCCGGTGATGCGCCGGGCAACAGTCGTCACCGGCAGATAGACTCTATTGTCGTATTGCCCAAACCCCAGCTGCCCCTTGCTCGTCATCACCCCGATAATCGTGAAGAGAAAACGCGTTCCGGCACGCTCCAGAACGATTTCTTTGCCCACGGGGTCCTCGTCGGGGAAGAGCTGCTGTGCGACCTCGCTGCCGAGCACGAGCACTTTTGCGTAGCTTTCTAAATCCTGCGCAGAGAAGAAGCGCCCGCGAGCCACCGGGTAATTCACGACGGCCGTGTACGCCGGAGTTACGCCCATGAGCGTCGTTTGTAAATTGCGATCTCGGTATTTGATCGTCCCGTTGGTTTGAATGACGGGGACGACGTCGCGCACGGCGGGAGCTTGGGCGAGTTCGTCGGCGAGCTCGAGCGTAAAAGTCGCGGTGACTTGGGTGCTGGCGACCCCTGCGCGCCCTAGCCGAAACGCCGGGCTGACCGTGACAAGATCTGCGCCGAGCGACTCCACCCGCGAGCGAATATCATACGTCGCCCCTTGGCCCACAGAGATCATTGCGATCACCGACGCAACGCCGATCAGAATTCCCAGAACAGAGAGCGCCGTGCGCAGCTTGTGTGCACTGAGACTATTTGTAGTCGTGCGCAGCATCTCGACGAAGCTCATGGCTCTCACTTGACGGATTCTTCTCTGATAATGCGTCCGTCTTGCATGTGCACAATTCGTGAAGCGTAGCTGGCCACGCGCCGGTCGTGCGTCACCAACACGACCGTGCGCCCCTCTTGGTGAAGGCTCTTAAATAAAGCCAAAATCTCTTCGCCGGTCTTGGTGTCAAGATTCCCCGTGGGCTCATCAGCGAGGACGATAGCAGGATCGTTCATGAGTGCCCGCGCGATGGCGACGCGCTGGCGCTCGCCCCCGGAAAGCTGGGAGGGGAAGTGAAAGAGCCGATCCCCTAAGCCCACGCGCTCAAGCAGTTCTCTCGCTCTGTGCACGCGTTCGGAGCGTTTCATTCCGGCATAGATTGCTGGGGTCTCGACATTGCGCAGCGCGTTTTCTCTGGGCAAAAGATTAAACTGCTGAAAGACGAAGCCGATCTTGGCATTGCGGATCTCTGCGAGCTGATTGTCTGTCGCTTGTGCCAGGTCAACCCCTTCAAAGAAGATCTGTCCTGAGGTGGGCCGATCCAAGCACCCTAACAGATGCATCACTGTAGATTTTCCGGACCCCGATGGCCCCATGATCGCGACGAACTCGCCTTGCTGAATAGCACAGCTGACGCCGTTGAGGGCCCGGACCTCGACCTCGTCCATCTTATAGATTTTGGTGACATTGTGGAGAGCAAAGAGCTCGCCCATCGGTCTCACCGCCCCGGGAACCCAAACGGTGCGCCGGGGAGATTGCGCTGTTGGGTTTGGCTCTGGCGCGTCGTCGCGTTGACGGCGAGGACGCGATCCCCCTCGTGAAGCCCCGAGAGAATCTGCGCGACTTCAGTAGTCGTTAACCCGACTTGGACTTCGACTTGCTCAATAGCCCCTCCCCGCACGACCGCGACGAAGCTCTTGCCTCCGACGGTGCGGATCGCCGACAACGGGACTTGGAGGGCGTCCTTGACTTCGGCGACGACGATCTCAGCTTTAGCAGAGAACCCGGGTTTCAGGCGCGGATCGTTCTGCAAGAGCTTGAGGGTGACCGACACAGCCTTGGTGCTCCCCTTGGCCACGGCTCGATAGTCAATCGAGCTGACTTCGGCAGGAAATTTGAGATCGGGGTAGGCTTCGAAGGTGACGCGCGCGCGCTGCCCCAGCGCAATCTCACGAATATCGACTTCGTCGATGTCTACCGTGACGAACATCTCGTCGCGATTGAGCAGGGTCACGATATCGGTCGTCGTGGTGACGCTATCGCCCTGTTGGACATGGAGGACCATAACCTCTCCGTCCCAGGGGGCTTTTAAGAGAGTGTACTCATACTCTTCTTGGGCGATCTTGTATTCGAGCTCGCGGAGCTGGACTTCGCTTGGGGGCGCGCTGATCTTCGCGGCTTCGTAGGCGTTTTTCGCTTGGAGGAGCTTGAGCTCTTGCTGGGCGTTGCTCAAGCGTGCAAGCACTTGATCTTTATGGACGCGCTCGCCCTCGTGAACGAGTATCTCGTGGACGATGCCGCCGGTCTTGAAGCGCAGCACGATCTCTTCTTTGGGGAGGAGTTCACCGAAGGCCGCAACCGTGTGCACAATATCTTTTTTCGTGACGGTGACGGTATTGGAATCTCGCGCGCGGTCGGTGCTGCGAGCGCCGCTCGATTGCGCCGGAGCTGCGAAAAACCTCTGGTACCCGTAGAACCCAAGGACGACAACCACGCCGAGTAGCGCGATCCCACCCCATAGCTTTACAGCCCTATTCATCAAAAACCTCCTTCAGGGAGAAGCTTAAGCCCCACGAGTTCTTGTATCTTAAGTATGCTATCGCTAAGCGATACAGAGCCGCGCGGCGCTCGTTCTCAAACTCCCGCTCTTCGATGAGGAACGCCTCCCAGTCCATAGGGCTGAGCAACCCACGCTCGAACTGTTGCTGTTTCATCGCGTGCTGGAGCTGCAGCAGCTCTTCTTTGAGTGCGAGCACCTCGAGCTGACTATATGCTTCTTGCAGGGAGTTCTTTTGCGCAAGCAGCTCGAGTCTGACGGTCTCCTTCACGGAGTCAAGCGTGCGTTGGGCTGTTATCAGTGCTTGCTGCGCCTCCTCGCGCTTCAGTGATTGATCGGTGAGGAAGCTATGGCGGAGGGTGATCCCCACGCCCCAGCCGGCGCTCTGATCGTCATAGGTGAGCGTCAGTCCTACTTGGGGGAGTGCGTCTTGCTGCGCTTTTTTGAGAAGGCGCTCGGCATCTGCGACTTGCTGTGCGGCGCGGCGCACCCGCGCGTCCTTCCCAACAACTTCGGGCGTGATCTCTAGGTGTAAGAGCACCTCGGCAAAATCTTTGAGCTCGTCCTTGACCGTGGGCGCTTGCCAGGTGAGCGTCTTCTCTAGTCCATACGTAGCAAAGAGCTTCTCTTGGGCGAGTGCGAAGTCGCGCTGAAGTGTGGCGAGTTCGAGCTCTCTCTGGCGCAGCTCGATCTGCGCTGCTAAGAGATCTGTTTGTCCGGCTTGGCCGCTCTGAACCCTGCGGCGCACTTCTGAGAAGAGTTTTTGGCTCAGCGCGACGCGCGCCTGGGCAATGGCAATGGATTCTCGCGCGACAGTCAAATCTAAGAGGGCGCTTAAAACGTCGAGCGTAACTTGGTGCTGCACCTCGGCGAGGGTTTGCTTCGCTTCGTCGAGAGCTTCTGTGCGGCGATAGAGATCGAGCGCCGCATCGGTGAGGCTGAAATCAAACAATAAGGGCTGAACCAACTCACCGCTGAGGGCACCGCGGAAGCTGCTTGCTGTGTAGCTTATGCTGCCAGTGTAGCTGAGCCGCACGGTTGTGCCGGTGGGCAGGCTCAACCCCGCCGAGAGTGTGACGCGGCCTTGCACACTGTCTTCAAAAAGACCGATGGGCAGAGCACTCACGGTGAGCTGCGGCATCGAAAGGCTCTGACGGACGAGCGCCAGCTCGCGTTCAGCCGCTGTGACGTCTCCTTGGGCGTGAAGGAGGGCTGGAGCTTTGTGCAGGGCTTGTTGCACAATTTCAGAGATAGGAACAGGCTCGGCTTGCGCCCCGACACAACATAGTATTGTGACGGTGAGAGCGAACGCGAACTGCCTCATAGCACAGAGATTATACTGAAATTGTGGAGAACTTGTGAAGAAAAAAGCCCAGATGGGGATGCCATCTGGGCTTTGGCCCATACACGCTACATTCCCAGGGAGATGCCCTTGAACGCCCGGCCCACCGTCAGGGTCTTCGACCAGCCCGCTTTGCTGAACACCGTCGTCCCGACAAAGAGATACTCCCCGAACTGTCTGCTCACGCTCAGGGTGTCCGACGCGAAGCCCTCAGCAGTGTAGACCGTCGTGCGCGTGAGGGCCCACTCGTGCACGCTGAGAGAGATCTGCCAGATCTCTTGAGCGAGCCCGGAGATCGTCAGCTCCGTCGTGCGCACAATCGAGACCCCTTGGACAGAGAAGCCCATCGTGAGGGCTTGTTTAGAGAAGCCCTCCAGGGTCATGGTCGTCGCGCTGGAGAGCAAGACGCCCTCAGGCGTTGCCGTCGATGCTCCCAGGGTGACACTCTCGAAATTGAACGTGAACTCCGGCAAGAGCGTGTAACTGTACGCGAACGTCAGCGCAAGATCAAGCCCGGCGTATTTGGTGCTCACGGTAGTCTGATCATGAAAGCCCCCTTGAGGGTCCATAACTGAGACGAGTGTGAAACCAGCAAGACCTCCTTGTGTGATCAAGACGAGCTGCTTCATGGCAAACGGCGTCAGAGCGAAATCGAGCTGCGCGCTCATCTGCCAGCCCTCGATCACTGTTTTGGCCTGCACGGAGTAGAGGACTTGATCGAGCGCTGCTCCTGAGGAAGTTATGGGCAAGCTCATCGAGACCGTCATGTCCAAGGTCTGAGCCGAAGCTACAACGCCCACTCCCAAGGCAACGAATACTATGAGCAGTCTCTTCATACCGACCTCCTTTGGCTGACGGCTGTTACCAATCAGCCGTCGGCTATTTCTTACCATAGTGGGGACATCGAGGCTTGTCAGTCATAGCCATTACGGATGGGGTTGCCCGGTTGCAGCTCTTCCCATATAATAGAAGCCAATTTGCAAACAGAGAGGGAATCCTATGAAGCTGGCAGAGAGAGTTGCACAGATCACCCCATCGGCGACGAGGGCTGTCAAGAGAGCTGCTGATGAGTTGAAGCGCCAGGGCGTCCATGTGGCGGACTTGGGGCAGGGAGAACCGGACTTCCCCACCCCAGAACACATCAAGCGTGCCGCTGAAGAGGCGCTCGCTCAGAATTTCACGAAATACACCGCTGAGACCGGGATCTGGGAACTACGCGATGCCATCGCCCAAAAGTATAACAGAGAGTACGGGACGCGCTACACCGCCGAAAACGTCCTGGTCACCAGTGGGGCCAAGCAAGCTCTCTATAACGTCGCCGCAGCGCTCTTTGAAGCGGGCGACGAAGTGCTCATCCCCGTCCCCTACTGGGTGAGCTTTCCTGAGCAGGTCAAGCTCGTAGGGGCTACACCCGTGTTCGTCAAAACACCAAGAGACTTCCGGCTCAGCGCCGATCTCATCAAAGAGTATATCACGCCGCGCACGCGCGCTCTCATTCTCAACTCGCCCAACAACCCCGCCGGCACAGTACTGGCTCGCCAAGATCTTCAAGAGATCATCGCCTTGGCTCACAAGCACGAGCTTTGGGTGATCTACGACGAGTGCTACGAGAAATTTCTCTATGAGGGCACACACACGAGCGCTGTCGAGTTCGATACCGAGCGCGTGATCGCGGTCAGCTCCGCATCGAAGACCTATGCGATGACGGGCTGGCGGCTGGGCTGGTCGGTCGCGCCCAAAGAACTCACGCGCGCGATGGCCATCATTCAGGGTCACACAACGTCGCACCCGACGTCGATCTCGCAAAAGGCAGCCCTCGCTGCCCTCACGGGCGATCAGTCCTGTGTCGAGCAGATGCTCTTAGAGTATCGCAGGCGCAGAGAATTGGTAGTGAGTGAGCTGCGTACCATAGAGGGCGTAGGGTTCACCGTGCCCCAGGGGACGTTCTATATCTTCCCCAACGTCGAGCGATTCTTTACCGACGAGATCACCAATTCCGTGGAGCTGGCGCGTTTCTTGTTAGAGCGCCATCACGTGGCCGTCGTTCCTGGTGCAGCGTTTGGTGCCGAGGGCTATATTCGTATCTCGTATGCGACGTCGCTGGAGCAGCTGCGCGAGGGTCTGAAGCGTTTGCGTGAGGGCCTGGCGCAATTATATGAGTAGTAGGGTCGTTATCATCGGGGCGGGCTTTGGCGGGCTGAGCTGCGCCCGTGCTTTAGCCCATCGCCCTGTAGACGTGCTGCTCATAGACAAAAACAATTACCATCTCTTCACACCGTTGCTCTATCAAGTTGCCAGCTCGCTGCTCGATCCTAGCGATATCGCCTACCCTGTGCGGGCCGTCTTTCGGCGCGCCAAGAACGTGCACTTCCAGATGGCCACCGTCACGGAGATCGATCTTCAGGCTCGGCTTATCAAGACTGCAGATGGGGCTCTTATTCCCTATGAGTACGTCGTCCTCGCCACAGGAAGTGTGACGAATTATTTCGGAATGCAATCGGTCGCGCAGATCGCCCATGAACTGAAAGATATTCCTGAAGCTCTAGAATTGCGCAATCATATCTTGCGATGCTTTGAAGCAGCCGCCCGCGAATCCGATCCAATAGCCCGACAGCGCTGGCTGACGTTCGTGATCGTGGGGGCAGGCCCTAACGGGGTAGAGTACGCTGGGGCGCTCTCAGAACTGATTCGCTTAGTGCTGGTGCGCGACTTCCCGGAACTCGATATGAGAGCTGTACGCATCGTGCTTGTTGAGGCGTTGGGGCAAGTCCTGCCGGCGTTCGCGCCCAAGCTGGGACAGTATGCCCAGTGGCAGCTCGAGCGGCGCGGCATTGAAGTGCGTCTCAATACGCGCGTGCTGGACGTTTCGGGAGATATCGTCCGATTGTCGAGCGGAGAAACACTAGAGACGAAGACGCTGATCTGGACCGCAGGGGTCAAGGCGAGCGACTTGGTGACAGTGCCGCCGCTGCCCCGCACGCGCGCCGGGCGCATCGAGGTTGATCAATTCTTGCGGGCCAAAGGCTATGAGAATGTCTTCGTCATTGGTGACCTCGCAGCGTTTGTGCAGGACGGCAGGGAACTCCCCATGCTCGCGCGCCCGGCTATGCAAGAGGGAGCTCATGTCGCCGAGAATATTTTGAGATTGGAGCGCGGCCAATCGCTCATACCGTTCCGGTATCGTGAGCCGGGCATCATGGCGACCATCGGGCGCAACAGCGCCGTCGCTCAGCTCAAAAGAGTATCGCTGACGGGTTTTATTGGGTGGCTTGCGTGGCTGCTCTTGCATCTCATTTTGTTGATTGGGTTTCGCAATCGCTTCGCGGTCTTGCTCAACTGGGCGTGGGAATATATCTTTTATGATCGGCCCGTCCGGCTGATCGCGCGGGCGAAAGAGCATGAGGTCAAAAGCCTATGAACCCGTGGCATGACTTACCCACTGGCCCACACATCCCCGAGATTGTCCATGCGTTCATCGAGATTCCCAAGGGGAGTCGTAATAAATACGAGTTCAGCAAGGAGCTGGGCGTGCTCAAAGTCGACCGCGTGCTCTACTCGTCATTGCACTATCCGGGAGACTACGGGTTCATCCCCCAGACTTTTTGCGACGACGGAGATCCGTTAGATATTTTAGTAATGCTCAACGAGCCGACGTTTTCCGGGTGTCTTATCGAAGCCCGTCCCATTGGGGTCTTCCGGATGCTCGACCGCGATGTGCCTGACGCCAAGATCTTAGCCGTGCCCGCGCGCGACCCGATCTTCGCAGGCTATCATGCCTTGGGCGATATTCCCCAGCACTTTCTCAAAGAAGTCGAACACTTCTTTCAGGTCTATAAAGACCTCGAAGGGATACGAGTAAAATCCATCGGCTGGGAAGATGCTCCCGCGGCCCAGAGCGAGATCAAGCGGGCCGTCGCGCTCTATCGGGAGCGTTTCGGTGCTCCTGCGAGCTGAGGATGACTTCGTGAATCTCTAACACGTTCTTGCCGGTGAACATCTCTTTTGGTGGAGGCGGGTTGGCCGAGTGGGCCTTTTCGAACTCTGGGCTCTTTGTCCAATTTTCAAACGCCTCGTAGCTCTCCCAGTAGGTCATTGAGATATAATAATCTCCCTGAATGGGCTTGAGGAGCTGAAACTTTATAAACCCTGGCATCTGCTCGACGAGTCTTTGCCGATTCTTGAAGCGTTCTTCGAACTGTTTTTCGTACCCTTTGGCGACGGGGATGCGATTGGCCACAACGATCATCGTGAGTTCCTCCTGTCATTCGATCTGCGCGTACGACGATGCTATAATGATAGCACCATGCCGAATCGCGCGCAAGATCGGCCACGGACACTCGACACTCCTTGATCACATGTGATCAATCAGCCCATCTCGAATCTGCACGACTCGCGACGCCCGCTCCATCACTTTGGGGTCATGCGTAGAGAAGACAAATGTCGTGCCGCGCTTCTGGTTGAGATCGTGCATCAGCTCGATGATCGCCTTGCCGGTCTCAGAGTCCAAATTAGCCGTGGGCTCGTCGGCTAGAACTAAGGCCGGCTCAGTCACCAGCGCCCGCGCAATCGAAACTCTCTGCTGCTGCCCGCCAGACATCTCGTCGGGACGATGATGCGCAAGCTCGCCGATCCCCAAAGCTTCGAAGAGTTCGTACACCCGTCGGCGACGCTCTTCTGGCCTAACTCCCAACAAGAGCAACGGCAGCTCGACGTTCTCATAGGCCGTCAGCACCGGCACGAGATTAAAAGTCTGAAAGACAAACCCCAAGCGCCGCCGCCGTACCCACGCCAATTCTTTGGGAGAGAGCTGCGAGACGTCCTGCCCTTCTATAAAGATGCGCCCCGACGTGGGCTTGTCCAGACACCCAATGAGATTTAAAAGCGTCGTCTTGCCCGACCCCGATGGCCCGGCAATGCACAAAAACTCTCCGCGTGCGATCTCCAAAGAAACTCCGCGCAAGGCTTTGACGATGGTGCGTCCCAGGGCGTACTCTTTCGTGACGTTCTCGGCACGGACGACGATGTCGCTCATGGCTGTTTTGTGACCTACCCCCCTGCTCCCCTCCCACTTTAGGGG
>CAZODX010000004.1:0-3795 GCA_964578715.1 uncultured Thermotogae bacterium
GTGATCATAGGGTCTTCGGCAGCATATCCAATGGGCAATAGCGCGATTGGGACCAGCTCCTTCCCTATGCCGAGCGCTTTGCGCACTGCGTCTTCGTCAAATGCCCCAACCCAGACGCTCCCTAAGCCCAGCGCTGTCGCTGCAAGCTGTGCATACGCACAAGCACTGGTCGCATCTTGGACAGAGTAGAGCGTGGCGCCGCGCTCGCCGTAAGAGCGTGCCGAACGCGCCGGATGCGCACAAAAGACGAGCACCACCGGCGCTTGAGCGACAAATTTTTGCTCGAATGCCGCGCGCATGAGCGCCTTTAGCGTCGCTGGGCGCGTCACGACATAGATCTCATACGCTTGGAGATTTCCTGCAGATGGCGCACGATTCGCTGCTTCTAAGAGCGCTCGAAGTTTTTCTGACTCGATTGCTCGCTCCGTAAAAGCCCGGATCGAGTGGCGCTCCTGAAGGACTTTGAAGAACTCCATAGCCCTCCTCTACGAGATCACTTTGTAGACGTAGCGTCACCTCCTTCTTCGGCTACGCTCGCTCGGCCAGAATTGCCAAGCGCTTGGCTTCTATATTGAAAGACTCCCCCTGCAGGCCTCCGTAATAGCCGAGCACTTTCAGCCCCGCCTGGGCAAAGAGCTCTAACAGCTCTGCCAGCGTGAACACCCTCAACGAGAGAGTATATTCCTTGCGCTCCGCGCCGCGCAGCACAATCCAGCGAGATTCGATGCGATTGCGCGCGAAGTTCATCTGACTCTCCTCAAGAACAAAAAAGTTCTGATACTCCTGCCAATTGCGTGGGCGAAAGTTCTTGATGAGCCAGTCACGGTTCTGTAGCTCTAAGAGAAATCGTCCCCCGGGCTTCAAGCACTTGTGCACTTCTCTGAGCACTTGGAGATGATCTTCTTCTTGTTCAAAGTACCCGAAGCTTGTGAAGAGATTGATGACGGCATCGAATTCGTTCTCGAAGGGGACGGCGCGCATGTCGCCGTGAACAAACTCTATCTGAAGCTTGTGCTCTTGAGCTTTGGCGCGCGCTTGCTCGAGATAGACTTCACAGATATCCAGCCCAACGACGCGGAAGCCCCGCTTCGCCAAGGGAAGAGCGAAGCGCCCAGGCCCGCACGCCAAATCTAGAATCTTTGCGCCTGGTGCAAGGCCCAAGAGCGAAACCAACGCGTCGCAGCTCTGCTCGGCCCGCTGCCAGGCCTCTTCGTAAAACATAATTTGCCCCGTAGTCTCGTCAAAGAAGCTCTGCCACCATTCCATAGGATTGCTCCTTACAACGGGTGCATGACGCGTAGCCCAAGCTCACGCTCAAACGGCTCAAAATCGCGATCGTTGTGCAGCAACATATGGTCGTGAAGGAGACAAAACGTCGCGATCAAGCAATCAATCGTGCGACGCACGGTATATCCTCGTGTGCGAAGTCTGCGATAGCTCTGAGCAGCAGCGAGAGCCAACTCTACCCCACCGGTGGTAAAGACCTCGAGTTTCAGCAGCTCACGACGCACCGCGGAAAACTGCCGATCATCTCGAATGCCTTGGAGCACTTCACACAGAATGAGATCGGTGATCCCTAAGCGCTGGCGTCCAAGTTCGCGATCGAGCCAGACTGTCTGAGGCGTTTGTGCCCCACGAAAATAATCTATCCAGACCGTTGTATCCACTATGACCATACTCGCTCTCTACACTCGGCTAGAGCGCAGCTCATCGAGATTACCTTCCCACTGTACCTTGCCGCGCAAGCGACGAATCCCTCGCTGGGATTTGACTTGAACCAGAAGGCGCAGAGCCGCTTCCACCACTGCCCGCTTCGTGGGCAGGCCCGTCACGCGCATCGCTTCCCGCATCAGCTTGTCATCAATGACGATGTTCGTGCGCATATCGTCCCTCCGATGTGTATATTATAGCCGATTGATGTGTATAGAGCAAAGAAGCCCGTGACACATTCGTAGCTCATACACGAGAGCTTCATCCGTACTGTGGGGGGACTCTGCAAGCACACGCCCAGTGCGATCTACAATCAGCGCGCCGCCAAAGCTCGCGTCTTTTTCTGAGAGTTCAAGAGCGTTCACGATGGCCGTCGTGACGCCTACAGCCTTCACGCCGTCGAGATAGACTTGGCGCTCCTCACGCAGCCAGCGTTCAAGATCGGGCGAGCGCCCGTCAAAGTTGCGTGCCATTGGAACGAGCAACAGGTCTATTGTATCATCAAGCTGACTTGTCGCGTCTTCGTCGAAGAGATCGCCGCAGATGAGCACCGACAGGCGCCCTAGCTCAGTATTAACAGTCTGCACCGTCGTCCCGTTGGTGAAGGGCGGATGCTCGCAGATCTTGCGATGGTGCAAGAGTATTTTTCCTTGACGATCCAGCAAGACGGCTGAGTTAAAAAAGTGCTTGCCCGCGACTTCGAGCAGCCCGAAACAGAGAAAAATCTTATGCCGTCGTGCGAGTTCGCTCATGCGTTCTGTCGTTGGGCCGGGGATTGGCTCCGCGAATCTCTGCACGTCTGCGTCTTCGTAGAGATACCCGGTGAGCGTGCATTCGGGCAAGCACACAAGATCGGGCCGAGAGCGCGAGACCTCGCGCAAGCGATTCTGCAAAGCTTCAAAACTTTTTGAGACTTCTCTGGGCTGGACTTTAAGGGGAATGAGGCAGAGGCGCATCTTTCAGCCCTCACGCTCAGTCGCTATACTCCAGGGGAATCCCGCGATGCAGCCCCAACGCGCGCGCGTACTCCACAACCTCCCAATACTCTTTCGACGTGATCCGTCGTGAGAGCTCCGGGTACTCAAACGCTTTATAAGTTGGGTGATACTGCGCCATGATATTCACCCACGAGTCGCGCGACAGCTCTTCGGCTATAAATCTCAACACTTCTCTTGACCCCGCCAGCCCGTTGGGCAAGACTAAGTGTCTTATGAGCAGCCCGCGCTGAGCCAATCCGTTCTCGACGACAAGGTCGCCCACTTGACGGTGCATCTCTCTGAACGCAGCCTTGGCAACCTCCCAGTAGTGCTCAATCCCCGAATACTTTTTCGCGATCTGCGAGTCGCTGTACTTCAAATCGGGCATATAGATATCAACGACGCCGTCAAGCAGCCTGAGCGCGGCAACAGAGTCATAGCCCGACGTGTTATACACGATGGGCAGCCGAAACCCCTGGGGGATCGCAAGCTCTAGCGCTTCTAAAATCTGAGCAATCACGTGCGTGGGCGTCACGAGATTGAGATTGTGACAGCCCATCTCTTGGATATCGAGAAAGATCTCAGCCAAGCGTTCCGGGCTGACCGCCGCGCCGTCTAAGAGCTGGCTGATCTCGTAGTTCTGACAATACTGGCAGCGCAGATTGCATCCGGCGAAGAAGACTGTGCCCGATCCGTGCCGGCCGCGCAGCACGCGCTCTTCGCCAAAGTGCGGCCCGAAAGAGCTTACTAAAGCCCAGCGTCCTACGTTGCACTGGCCGATCTCGTTCTTAAGTCTATTGGCGCGACAGACGCGCGGGCAGAGCGTGCAGGCTGCTAAGCGTCGCTGCGCCTCCTGCACGCGACGGCGAAGTTCTCCGCGCTCGTACAGAGCGAGATAGCTGGGATAGGCAGCATTTTCTGTAATCATATCCTCTACCCAGCCACTTTGTGAAGCCCGCTGGCGCGGGCTTTGTAATTCTAGCCCGTGGCTTCAGCCACAGGGCTCTCTATTCTATCTTCAAGACCTTGGCCCCGCGAATCTTGCGCGCCTTCAGATCGAGCAGGGCTTTATTCGCTTCTTCGAGTTTGTAAATCTGCACTTCGGGCT
>CAZODX010000004.1:3805-19885 GCA_964578715.1 uncultured Thermotogae bacterium
GAGTTCCCCACGCTCGTAGAGCGCCAGATAGCCGGGATACATGGCATCTGTGCCGAGATAGCTCACGACTCGCTGGATCTAAGATGCGTATACGGTACACAAAGACTACTCCAGGTCGAGCTTGCGCACCACTTCCTCGAATGAGCTTCCCCGCTCGCCTTGAGCAACAGCGCGCTTCTGACGCAAAAGCCTCTTGCGCACAGATGCCCGCAACGGCATCCCCGCATCGGGGTCACCGAGCAATTCTAAAAGCTTTTGCTCGACGATGGATTCGATCATCTCTTTCAGTTCATCCTGCGTCATCTCGGCTACTTTGGCAGCCATAACAGCCTCCGTTTAATAGTGTAGTGCACCCTGCTTAGTAGTTCAATTCTATCTTCAAGACCTTGGCACCGCGAATCCTGCGCGCCTTCAGATCGAGCAGAGCTTTATTCGCTTCTTCGAGTTTGTAAATCTGCACTTCGGGCTTGATCGGGATCTTCGCAGCGATCTCTAAAAACTCGCGCACATCACGGCGCGCGACATTCGCTACGCTCTTGATCTCTTTCTCCAGCCACAGGTGCGTCACGTAATCGAGCTGCGTCAGCACGTCTTTATCTAAATCTTCTTTGCGAATCGCGTTGATGACCAGTCGCCCGCCGCGCTCTAAGTTCTTTAACGACTCGACGATAGGACGCCAGACGGGCGTCGTGTCTATAATCGCGTCAAGCTTTTCGGGGGACTCTTCGCCGATGTCGCCGGCCCAAACCGCCCCAAGCTCTTTTGCGAACGCGCGCTCCGTCTCGCTGCGCGCGAAGACAAAAATCTTCGTCTTGGGATAGAGATGGCGCACCAGCTGCACAACCAAATGCGCCGACGCCCCAAAGCCTGTCAGCCCCAAGTTCTGCCCGTCTTGGAGATTTGTTAATCTCAATGAACGATACCCGATCGCCCCGGCGCACAGCAACGGAGCCGCTTCGATGTCTGAGAAGATTTCTGGGATGAGGTATGCAAAATCTTCGTGGACGGTCATATACTGAGCGTAGCCGCCGTAGGCGTCGCGCCCGGTCGCTTTGAAGTCATAGCAAAGATTCTCTTCGCCCTGAAGACAGAACTTGCAGCGCCCACACGCCGAGAAGATCCACGCCACGCCGACGCGGTCGCCGATCTTAAAAATTTTCGCTCCTGGGCCAAGCGCCGCGACGCGCCCCACGACCTGGTGCCCTAAGATCATGGGGAATTGTTGGGGAGGAGTACGCCCTTCGATTTCGTCAAGTTCCGTATGACAGACGCCACAAGCCGAGATTTTTATTAAAATTTCGCGCTCTCTGGGGACGGGATCGGGCAGCGTCTCCAACTCTAAAGGGGTGGGGTTCTCTTCGAGCCGGGTCAGTTTTTTAAGCACCATCGCTTTCATGGTGCTCTTATTGTAGCGCAGCTATGAAGCGATAGCTATTCAATCCCCGCCGAATTCGCGCTCCAGCTCCTCCTCCCCCTTCTGCCACGCCGCGGCCTCAAGCAGCTCTGCGACTTTATGAGCGTAGTCCGGCCAGTTCTTCTCTAGATAGCGCTCGAGCGTCGTCGCTGCGGCTTGGTTTTTGGTCGTGGCGAGAAAATGCGCGAGCTTCCACGGCCCCACGCTCTCGATCAGCTCATCGAGCACGACTTGCAAGACAAAACATCGAGTCGCCTGCTCGCCGCACTCGGCCATCACGCACGCCGTCTGATCTAAGATCTCTTCTTCGCTCCACCGGCGCGTCAGCATAGTTTGCCCTCCTTTCAAGACACTTTTACTTTAGCGCGCACAAAAAGAAAAGACGCTGAGGAATATCAGCATCTTTGATGATGTTGGTCAAACTCTACTCGCGCTCGATCTCGACTTTCAAAAAATGCGTGGCGCACGAGATGCACGGGTCGTAGTTGCGAATCGCCTGCTCGCACTTCCACGTCAACTGTTCTTTAGAGAGATTGATGTTCTTGGGCACAAAGTGCCACAGATCGCTCTCGATGGTCTTCTGATTTTGCGATGTCGGCGGGACGATCTTAGCATCCAAGATAACACCCTGATCGTCAATGCGATAGCGATGATACAAGATACCCCGCGGCGCTTCGGTGCAGCCGCAGCCGACGCCGGCCTGCGGACGCACTTCAACGTAGGGTTTTTCGGGCATCTCGTACTCGCTGATGATTCTCAGGGCTTCTTCACAAGCGTAGAGCGTCTCCACCGCCCGCACGATGATGCTCTGGAACGGGTTCTTGCACACAGGGCCCAGACCCGCTTCTTTGGCAGCTTGTTGCACCGAGCGCGGGAGTCTATCGAAATTCAGATTATATCTGGCCAGTGGCCCGACAAAGTAATTCCCGCGCCCTTTGATCACCGAGTGCAGGGCGTTGGAGTGCTCCACGTGCTCTTCGACGAAGTGCTCTTCGTACTCGCGAATCGCGATATCTAAGCCCTTATTCGAGACGAGCCGCCCTTCATTGAAGGGGTACTCATTGGGATGTCTCAGTGCGACGAACTCATAATCTTGCTCGAAGTCTGGAAACTCTAAAGTCCCCGTCCAGCGCACCAGCTCATACGCCACGTCGCGAGCCCATGTGAGATCTGCGACAAGCCCTTGGAGTTCGCTCTTCGTAGGGACTTTGTAAAAACCCCCAACGCGCACGTTGATGGGATGGATCTCGCGCCCGCCCAAGAGCGTGACGATCTCGTTGCCGATCTTTTTCAGTTTGAGGGCTTTTTGCACGAGATCGGGATGGTCTTTGGCCATGTGGATGGCGCTCTCGTAGCCCAAGAAATCTGGGGCATGGAGCATCGCTATGTGCAGCACATGGCTCTCGATCCACTCGCCGCAATAGATCAATCTTCGCAGCGCCCGGAGCTGCCCATCGACCTTGACGCCGCAGGCGTTCTCCATCGCGTGACAACTGCTCATCTGATACGCGATGGGACAGATGCCACAGATGCGCGCCGTGATGTCTGGGGCTTCGGTGAAGCTGCGCCCGCGCAGGAACGCTTCGAAGAAGCGCGGCGGCTCGAAGATCTTGAGCTTGACGTCCACGACGGTGTCGCCCTTGATTTTGACGTAGAGCGCGCCTTCGCCCTCGACGCGCGCCAGATAGTCAACGCGAATGGTCTTAGTGTTTCTGCTCATGGGCCTCGCTCTCCTTTCGGAACGGCTCGGCGTAGGCGTTGAACCCGCGGAGCGCTCGGACTATATCTAATTCTTTAACGCCGAGCTTGCGCCACCAAGCACTGAGGGACGCTGTGTTGGGCGTCTCCTTCGGGCCGAAGCAGCCATAACACCCTCGATGATACGCCGGGCAGATGGCACCACAGCCCGCTTGCGTGACCGGCCCCAAACATGGCGTGCCGTGCGCCACCATCACGCACGGTGTCCCGCGTCGCTTGCACTCGATGCAGACGCTGTACGTCGGCGTATTGGGCTTGCGTCCGTTGAGAAACGCATTGATCACTTCGACGAGCTGATACTTGTTGACGGGGCAGCCGCGCAGCTCGAAATCCACTTTGACGTGCTCGGCGATGGGCGTAGATTTCTCTAAAGTACTGATATATTCGGGCTTGGCGTACACGATCGAGATGAACTCTTTGACGTCCTTGAAGTTGCGCAGGGCTTGAATGCCTCCAGCAGTCGCGCATGCCCCGATAGTAATTAAGAATTTCGAGACGCGGCGGACTTCCTGGATGCGCTCGGCATCGTGCGGGGTCGTGATCGAGCCCTCGACGAGCGAAATATCATACGGCCCCTTGACGACCGCCCGTGACGCTTCGAGAAAGTAAGCGATCTCGACGGCACCGGCGACGGCGAGCAGCTCGTCTTCACAGTCGAGAAGGCTGAGCTGACAGCCGTCACACGAGGCGAACTTCCACACTGCGACCTTGGGCTTTTTGCTTTTGGGCATATCAGATCTCTCGCTTTCCGAAGAGCTCTCGAACTCGGTCGAATCGGAAGACCGGGCCGTCCTTACAGATGAAGTTGGGCCCATACTGACAGTGCCCGCAAAAGCCAATGGCGCACTTCATGTTGCGCTCCATAGAAATATAGATCTGATCGTCGCGCAGCCCGCGCTTCTGCAACTCTAAGATAGTGAAGCGCATCATGATCTCCGGCCCGCAGACGAGCGCCGTCACGTGATGCGGGTCGAAATGCGCCCTGGGGATCAGCGTCGTGACTACACCGACGTTGCCTTGCCATTCTTCGGGTCTAGCGGCGTCTACGGTCACTTCGACTTGGACATCAAAGCGTCCGCGCCACTCGGCCAGCTCTTTTTTATAGAGCATATCGCTGGGCGTGCGCGCGCCATAGAGCAACGCGATGCGACCGTACTCCCCGCGATGGTTCAAAATGTGATAGATCGCCGGGCGCAGCGGCGCTAACCCCACACCGCCCGCCACGATGACGATATCGTTCCCCGCGGCTTCGACCACAGGCCAGCTGCTCCCGAAGGGGCCGCGCACCCCAACAATATCCCCGGGCTTCAGCTTGCAAAGCGGTTTGGTCACAGTTCCCACCGCGCGGATAGTGTGCACCAAAATCTCTGGATGCGCCGGGTCACCACTGATGGAGATAGGGACTTCCCCTACCCCAAACAGATAGAGCATATTGAACTGCCCCGGTTCGAAGAGAAACTGACTGCTATCGAGCGCTGCCAGCTCGAACGTAAACGTATCTTGTGTCTCGCGCCGCACGCGCAGGACACGATACGGCACGGGCACCATCGGGTCCGTTTGTACTGTGACAATCGTCTGAGGCTTAAGCATGACTGCCATAGATATCGATCAATCGTAACCGGGTGGCCTGCAAGCGCTGCCCGATGATCTGCGAGAAGCGCTTGAAGAGTTCGTAGCCGAGCTTTGGCTCTTCGTCGCACTTGCCACGGATGCACATCGCGTCAAACTCCAACGCCCGTGTGAGTTCGAGCGCCCGCGCATCGTACTGTTTTCTGTAGGGCGGCACGGCCCACGACCAGCCCATCACATCGCCTTCGCCCAACGTTTCGATCATGATCGGCCCGCGCCCTGGGGCGAAGACTTCAAGCGAGATCTTGCCGCTGCGAATAAGCCAAAATTTATTCGATGGATCCCCCTCACGGAAGATGAACTCCCCCGCTTTGAACGTAACTTCCCGCGCACACCCAGCGATGAGCTGAATGTAGCGCGGATCCAAATCCTTGAAGAACGGATGCTCCGCTAGCAAGCGCTCCAGCGTGTTCATGTCCTCTCCTTTCTACGGTGTGCTGTGGCTCTCCCGAATCGCACGGACCTCTTCGGTGATGTCGATTCCCACCGGACACCACGTGATACATCGTCCGCACCCGACGCATCCTGAAGTCCCAAATTGATCGATCCAGCTCGCTAATTTATGTGTGAGCCACTGGCGATAGCGCGATTTCGCCGAGGCCCGCACACTCCCGCCATGTACATACGAAAAGTCCATAGTGAAGCACGAGTCCCATTTGCGCACGCGCTCGGCTTCGCTGCCCGTCAGATCGGTGACGTCTTCGACGGTCGTGCAAAAACACGTGGGACAGACCATCGTGCAGTTGGCGCAGTTGAGACACCGCGTGGCCACTTCATCCCAGCGCGGGTGCTCCAAATTTCGGTAGAGCAGCTCTTTAATATTCGTCGTATCGAGCTGACGGCCCATCTGCTGAGCAGCGCGGGCGATGCGCTCTTCAGCGAGCTTCGTATCAGCAGGCTGAGCAGGCTTGGTCGGTACTTTCTGGAGGACTTCGGCGCCCTTCTCCGTGCCGACTTCAACGACGAAGTAGTGTCGCTGATCTTCTATAATTTCTGTAAGTGCCAGATCAAAGCCCACTGTTGCTTTGGGGCCGGTCTTCATCGAGACGCAGAAGCACGTGCCCCCGGCCTGGACGCAGTTGACCGCGACGAGAAAGACCCTTTGGCGTCGCGCTTGGTAATGCGGATCTCTAAACTTCCCGTTGGTGAAGACGCGATCTTGAATAAAAATCGCATTGAGCTCGCACGAGCGCACCCCGATGAACGCATACTGAGGGATCTCGTCGCTGTTGGGAATGATCTCGAAACCCTTGCCGTTCTTTTGGGCTTTCCACAGAGATAACACCGGGGGATGCAGGAACTTCTTCCACGAGTGCGGCCCGACGACATAGCCAAACAGGGCTTGGTCAGCGCGTCGCTTAAGTCTGTACTTCCCGGCGTCTTGCTCGTCCGTCCAGCCGATGGGCAAGTCCTCGACAGCAGTGATCTTGTCGTAGACGATAGCACCATCGCGCACGGTTGGCCCTACTGGCTGATACCCCTTCTGGCGCAGTGCATCGAGAAGCCTCTGGAAGTCCGCACGCTCGATGATGACTTGTTCTCTGATCATAGCGATCTCCGTTCTCGGTACGGCTCCATTGTACTGTATCAACCCCCTGGGTGCGCAATGATCGAGGCCAACCCCCTGAATGATATGAATCAGCTTCGTCTCTGACGCGGTTGCCAACGTCTTGAGCACCGTGTTACACTGAAGAGCCAAAGGAGTGATCTGGATCATGCGCATCACGGTCGAACAAGGGGATATCACAAGAGTCCAGACGGACGCGATCTGTTTAGGGATCTTTCAAGGGGTGCAGCGTCCTGGTGGGGCTGCTGGGGCTGTAGACAAAGCTTTAGGCGGTGCGCTCTCCGAGATTCTCACCGACGGGGATTTCTTGTGCAAGAAGGGCGAGGTCTTCTGGCTGCGCACGCACGGGAAGATCGCGGCCAAGCGCGTATTGTTAGTTGGCCTTGGGCCTGCGGAAAAATTCTCTGCGGACGTCGTTCGTGAGATCAGCGCCGCGGCTGCACGCGCTGCCAAAAATCTCTCTGAGCTGACGACGATTGCCCACGGCGCGGGCATCGGCGGGCTTGAGCCCCATACAGCCGCGCAAGCGACCGTCGAGGGGACGCTCTTGGGCCTCTATCGCTTTGAAAAATTCAAAAAACCCGAAGAGCCCATCAAGCTTGAGCGCCTTCGCATCATTGAGCACAGCGCCGAAAAGCTCGAGCAGCTCAAGCTTGGCGCACAGCGCGGGCAGATTATCGCCGAGTCTGTCTGCTTCGCGCGCGATCTGGCGAACGAGCCAGGGCAAAGCTTGACTCCGCGCGAGCTGGCGCGCCGCGCTCAAGAATTCGCGCAAGACCTTGGGCTGCGCTGCGAAGTTTTCGACGAAAACGCGTTAGAGAGATTGGGCATGGGCGGGATTCTCTCTGTGGGGAAAGGCAGCAACGAGCCGCCGCGATTCATCGTGCTTGAGTACAATCTGACAAAAAATTCTCGGCCCATCGTGCTCGTAGGCAAGGGCATTACATTCGACAGCGGAGGTATCTCGATCAAACCCCGTGAAGGCATGGAAGCGATGAAGTACGACATGAGCGGTGCCGCGGCAGTAATAGGGACGATGCGCGCCATCGCGCTGCTGAAGCTGCCCATCTCTGCTGTAGGCTTGATCGCCGCAGCTGAGAATTTACCGTCGGGGAAGGCCCTCAAGCCCGGAGATGTCATCAAGATTTCTAATAACAAGACCGTCGAAGTGACCAACACCGACGCAGAGGGCCGACTCGTGCTCGCGGACGCGCTCGTCTATGCGCAACGCTATAACCCCCAAGCCGTGATAGATCTAGCGACGCTGACGGGCGCGTGCACCATCGCGCTGGGCAAGGAGGCCGCGGGGCTCTTCTCCAACGACGAGACGCTCGCCCAAAAGATTCAAAGAGCTGCGCAGCAGTCGGGGGAGCGCGTCTGGCCGTTGCCCATCTATGATGAGTACAAAGAGCTCATCAAGAGCGAGATTGCAGATATCAAAAACAGCACGAACAAGGGGCCGCAGGCCGGTGCGGCTATCGGTGCGATCTTTCTCCAAGAGTTCGTGAGCTACCCCTGGGCGCATTTGGACATCGCCGGGGTGGCCTATGACGTCGAGAGCCGGCTCTATCACGCCAAGGGCGCCACAGGGTACGGAGTGAGATTGTTAGTGGAGCTATTGCAGAGCTGGCAATGATTCGCGAGAACGTGCGAAAGATCTTAGCTGAGCTGCCACCGGGGGTGCTCTTAGTGGCTGCCGCGAAGGGCCGCACCCCTCAAGAGATTTTAGAAGCCATCGAAGCTGGAGTGCAGATCATCGGTGAAAACTACGTCCAAGAAGCGGAGCGCGCTTTCGCAGTAATTGGGCGGCGCGCCCGGTGGCACATGATCGGGCACCTCCAGAGAAACAAAGCCAAGAAAGCCCTAGAAATCTTCGACATGATCGAGACGCTCGATTCTGTAAGACTTGCCGAAGAGCTGGAGAAGCACTGCGCCCGAATGGATAGAGTGATGCCCGTCTTGATCGAGATCAACAGCGGGCGGGAGCCGCAAAAATCCGGGGTTTTCCCAGAGGACGCCGAAGCGCTTCTCAGAGAAGTCTCGCGCTTTCCCCATCTGAAAGTCTTGGGGCTGATGACGATGGGCCCGCGCTTCGGCGACCCCGAAGAGGCACGCCCGTACTTTCAAGAGACGAAAAAGCTCTTCGATAGATTAAAAACTTTGAATATCCCCAACGTCGAGATGCGCTATCTCTCGATGGGCATGAGCAACACTTATAAGATAGCTTTGGAAGAGGGCGCGAACATCGTGCGCATCGGCACGAAGATCTTTGGCGAACGCCCTGGAGAGCCATGACTATCAAGATCGCTCTGGTGCAGCCGGCTCGCGACCGGCTCGATACAGCGAAAAATCTTCAGACCGTCGAGCGCCTGCTCAAAGAGATCCGCGATGTTGACATCGTCTGCCTTCCCGAAAATTGGGCCGGCGTCGTCATAGTGAGCGAAGCCGAATTGACAGATATACTCTCATGGCTAGGCGGCCACGCGCAACAAGGTCACTACACGCTGCTCACAGGCAGTCTCATCGTCGCGCGCGAAGGCTCCAGAATCGCGCTCGGGCACGTGCTCAGCCCCGACGGCACGGTGCTGGGCTACACCGAAAAGATCTTTCCGTCGAACGCTGTGGGCGAACGTGCTGTTCTTCAAGCTGGGGAGCGCCTGCCCGTCTTCGAGACGAAAAAGCTGCGCTTTGGAATAGCGATCTGCGTCGATCTCTTCTATCCCGAACTCGTTCGCTCACTCGCCCAGCGCGAGATCTCCTTGCTCTTCAACCCATCCAATATCCCAGAAAACCGCATCGGACTTTGGAGGTCGCTGCTGTGCGCGCGCGCTGCTGAGAACACGATCTTCGTGGCGTTTGCGAACAACACAAAGTCTTTCTACCCCGATGACCGTCCCGTCAGTGGGCACTCAATGGTCGTCTCGCCCCGTGGCGATGTGCTCTTTGAAGCGAACGATTCTGAGGGCGTCTACACGGTCGAGCTCGATCTGGATCAGATCGCCGAAGCGCGCCGGCGCTGGCCCTATCTTGCCGACAGTCTCTCTATCGCAAAGATCGCGGGCGACCGCGTGGTGCGCAAATGATCACGGCAGATGGGGCTTTATGCTCAGCTCCTCTTCGGAAGCGTGCTCCAGCCACTGGACAATCGCCCGCAGGCGCTCACACGCTGTGTGAAAGATCTTCTGTCCTGCTTCTTGGGAGGCCTCGCGCGGGTCGAGCGTCGCCCCCGACTGCGAAAAATCTATCGTATCCAAGGGGAGCTGCGCCCCGTCTCTGCTGGTCGCGTAGATCTCTGAGGCGCCACGCGCGGCAGCTTCGAGCTGA
Organism: uncultured Thermotogae bacterium; assembly: GCA_964578715.1. GTDB lineage: Bacteria > Bipolaricaulota > Bipolaricaulia > RBG-16-55-9 > DRXL01 > JANXCC01. The sequence goes on from CAZODX010000004.1 coordinate 13,498, forward strand.
CTGCGCTCGACCAAGCTTGGGTCAATCGCTAGGACAATAGAAGTCTCGATGGCCCCGGCGTGCGTGCCCCGGCTGCGAAAGAGCTCTGCCGTGAGTTTTTGCACTTCGGGATCGAGCCACCACGCCCACAGCACCGCGAAGATCTTTTCGGCGCGCAGCTCGCGACAGATCTCTTGTAAAGAAGCGTTGTTGCCGCCGTGCCCGTTCACAAAGACAATACGGCGCACCCCGTGCGAGGCTACGCTTTGGGCGATCTCGCGCATATAGCGTCGGAAGGTCTGGGGCGAGACCCACAGCGTTCCCCAGAACTGCCGATGGTGCTCCGAGACCCCAATAGGCACGACGGGCGTACAGATAAGATTTAATTCGCGCGCGACGGCTTGAGCGAGCGCCTGGGCTGTGAGAAAGTCCGTGCCCAAGGGCAGATGTGGGCCGTGCTGCTCGGTGCTGCCCACTGGGACGAGTGCGACTTTTGTACGCTGAAAGAGCTCCCGCGCCTTCCACCATGAAATGTGTTCTAGCATAGGGAGCTCATTATGACAGCTTGGGGCAATCTCTTCAAGGTGCGCTCACCAGCGCGCTTGACAGCGCCCTCCCTGCAGCTCTTCGAGGGTACACAGTCTCAGCTCAACGCGAATAAATCGTGCGATGTGCTCCAGGGCCTCCGGAGAATAAGCCAAGCGCGGATCTTCGTCGCCGATGTCATGAAAGTCCAGAATGAGCCAGCCCCCACGACGATTCACTTGATCGATCTTGATGATCACTTCCTGAGGCGGGGTATCTTGCTCCACTTGAAAGTAGACAAGCTCCCACCGACTGCCCACGCCCTGATTAGCTGGGGGCAATACGTTGATGGCGCTAAAGACATTCGACCGGTGATAGCGATAGACCCGCTGGATCTCGCTCAAGACGAGCTCATCATAGAGCCCAAAGGGGCTGAGAAACCCCGATACAGCAAATCCCACACGCTCCAAGAACGTCTTCGAGTCTTCCAGCTCCGCACGGATCTTACTCAAGCTAGGCCCTGCCCCAAGCAAGGCCTCCACGAGAGGCTGATGCGTCACCGAATGCGAGCCGATCTCCCACTTGTTTTTGGCTAGCTCTGTGATCTGCTCTAGGGTCATATAGCCCGGCTGGCCAATGCGGCCCGTGACGATGAACGCCGTCGCAGGCACGCCATAGCGCTGCAATATTGGGAACGCCTCGGTGAAGACTTTCTCGTAATCGCCAAAGTGCAGAGAGACCGCGGCGACAAGCCGACACCCCAGCTTATAGGGTTCCCGTTCGACTTCCTCAAGAATAGTTATAGCCTGCGCCGTAGTCAGTACACTAGGGCCGTACCATGCCTCTCCTGGGCGAGGCCCGGCCCACGCACAGTGCGTCGGCGGGCTCGCGTGTGGAGCAAGAAACAGCCCGAGCACAAACAACACACCAACGACTGCCAAGACCCTCACAGCCATCCCTCCTCTTGCAGCTCACGCGCGCCCTTCCATAAGCTGTACAGATAATAAGCGCCCAGCAGTCCCGAGACCGCCAACAACGACAGCAAGCTATCGTACAAGAAGAACCCACCAAGCCCAATGGCCGCTAAAGCTCCCACCTGCCCAAGCCCTAATGCCGGAACATTGCAGTACATACGACGACCTCCTTCCAGTACTACCACCGTTTTCTTGCAGAGATGAGTTCTAATCCATACGCATAGAGACGCAACAGCGATAAGAACGTGTAATAGACAAGCTCCGGGATGAGCACGATTCGAATGAGCACGTCTCTCCAGTCCAAGTTTCTCACCCAACGCAACTGCACCAGCCCGCCCAACCACCCCAGGGAAAAGACCATCAGAGGAATAGGATGCCACAACAGTTGAGGACTCCATCTCCCTGTAGCTTGGATTCCAAATTCTACAAGGGCGATGATAACCGCCAAGAGCAAGAGAAAATGAATATGATTGAAGCTATCGAGCGCCGTAAAGCGATTGAGCCCGTGATCCAAGAGCACTTGCACCCCACCGCGATACCAGCGAATGCGCTGGCGCGCCAGCTGGCGCACCGAAGATACGCTCTTGGTCTGCACGCGCATCTTTGGATTGAAGACGGCCTTCCAGCCCTTCTTCTTCAATTTGAGCGTCAGGTCATAATCTTCGATGAGATGCCCCACGGTGTAGCCGCGCACCTCGCGAAGCGCCTTGAGCCGATAGACTCCGCATACCCCGTGAATGATCAAGATATTCTGCCACGTCGCTACGCGATCGGCATTGAAGCCGCCATATTCGAGCTTCTGCAGCCGATGGAGCAAGCCCTGCCCCTGCAGTTCCACAGCCGAGCAGACGCCCCCGATCCTCTCGTCCTTCTGGAACATGCGTACGGCTTGCTCGACCAGATCGGGAGCAAAGACCGCGTCGGCATCGCCGATGAGCACCAAGTCACAATCGCTCTCATAGAGGACTTTGAGGGCGGTGTTGATCGCCCCGGCGCGCAGGGTGCCATCGGCAGCTTTAGTGAGGCACTCAATCTGGGGATATTTGTGGCGCAGATGGGTGACGACAAGCTCGGTCCAATCGGTCGAGCCGTCATTGACTACGAGAATTCGCTCGAGAGGGTATGTCTGGTGCACCAGTGATTCCAGACACGGAGCAATGGAGCGATCTTCGTTATGAGCAGGGATGATCGCCGCGACTTTCAAGGGCCTCGATTCTTGATGAGATAGCGAAGTTTTTTGAGGCAATCCTTGCCCTAAGGCTTCCAAGAGGGCAGCGTTCTCTTCACGGATGCGCTTGACTTCGAGCTCTAAACCCTTGAGCTGAGCTTCAAGCATACGATTTCTCTCGGCCAGCTGCTGACGTAGCTCCTCGTTGGCCTGGCGCAGCCGGACAAGCTGGTGCGTCATGGCCTCCAGGTGGGCTTGAAGACGACGGTTCTCCTGCAGTAACGCTAAGGGCTCGAGATGATCAGCCATGCTCTCACCCTTCTGAACTCTTGCTTTTGGCCATCATCTGGGGTAAAATAACTGGGGCGTTTGGGATGGAGCTCCCTTGCGGAGCGGGCATGGCAGTGCCGCGCATCTCAAACGCCTCCTTCGTTGATAGTCATCTCATAACGACATAAGACACAAATACACCCTATAGAAGTTCATGAGTAGAGAAAGCCAAGGGATTTGTCTCTCTGATCGGTCCACTTCTCCGACCGAGCTCCTTCCTTACCAACCTTCATACAGCTAGACTATAAACCTCCTCTGCACCTCTGGTAGCTCGGCCGTCTGGCAGGAGACCCGGAGCTTTGCGTCCCCACCTCGTGGTGGGTTTGCCCTTTTCAGAGATGCCCTGCCTCTAGGGTTTCCGCTTATAAGAGATTATAGCATACCTCCCCCCCACCCAGTCAAGACCCCTGCATGGAAATCCCCTGGAAATCAGATGGAAATTTCATGGAAACGGGGGGCTTTTGAGGCCTATGCCGGTCAGAGGGACTAAAATTGGCTGAAAGAACGCCCTTAATTGGGGCAGTCCTGCTAGGGGAACAGCGGCGGTCGGCTCGACGTAGAGCCCCTGACGCGCCAGCTCGCGCTGCGCAGAAAGAATCTCGCTCTCGCTGACGGTGACGACGCTGCCGCCCGTCTCACGGATCGCTTTCATGATCGCTTTCCAACGGACGGGACGACGAATGCGAATCCCCTCGGCGATCGTCTCGCCCTGGGGAACATCGGGCAGCTCCGGGCGATTCTCTGTATAGATTTTGTAGAGCGGCGCGCACGCTGCAGCTTGCACGGCATAGAGCGCGGGCATCTTCTCTATCAGTCCGGCTTCCAGCAGATCGTGAAAACCATAATACGCCCCTAACAGGAACGTGCCGTGCCCGGTGGGGAAGACCATGGCATCAGGGGCGTGCCCGTCGAGCTGCTCCCACAGCTCATAGGCTATCGTCTTTGTGCCTTCCAAGATCAGCGGGCTGTAGACGTGACTGGCATAGTAAGAGTCTTGCGCGGCGCGCTCGGCGGCGCGAGCGGCGTTCTCGCGCGGCCCCTCGACGGGGACGAGCTCGGCGCCGTAGGCGCGAATCTGCACGAGCTTCGCTGGCGACGCGTGCGCCGGCACGAAGATCTTGCACTGAATCTGCGCACGCGCACAGTACGCTGCCAGACTCGCTGCAGCGTTCCCCGAAGAGTCCTCGACGACGGTCGTGACGCCAAGATCTTTTAAGAAGCTCACGAGCACGGTCGTGCCGCGATCTTTGAACGACCCCGTGGGCGCAAGAAACTCTAACTTTGCTAAGAATTCGATCCCGTAGGCGCGCGCGGGGACGAGCGGCGTCCAGCCCTCACCAAGAGAGATAATGCTCTCTGGGTTGAGATCGGGGAGCATGGCGCGGTAGCGCCAGAGCGAAGAGACTTTTCTGTCAATCAATTCAGGGCGGAAGCGCGGTCGCTCTGCAAGCTCGAAGACGCCGCCGCAGTCGCAGCGCCACTGGCGCGTCGTGAGCGAGAACTCTTGGCCGCACTCGGTACAGCGCACGTTCATCGCGCCTATCGTATGCTCTTTATGGGCAGGAGTCAAGCCCTTGCGCAGACTTTGCCGAGAGAGTAGACTCTTTGTGTTATGGGACTGACGCACGTCACCGTGACCTTGCGCGCGCTTGGCTCCGGCGGAGGCGCCTACCAAGCCGATTTTCTCGTAGACACTGGGGCGACGGACTCTCTCGCCCCTGCAGCAGAGCTCCGCAAGATCGGCGTCCAGCCCGTGGGGAAGATGGCCTACGAGCTCGCCGATGGCTCGCTGCACGAGTACGAGTTCGGACTAGTGCAGATCGAGTTCATGGGGGAGATCACGGCCGGGAGAGTGATCTTCGGTCCTGATGACGCCGAGCCCATTCTGGGAGTCACGGCCTTAGAGTCTGTAGGCATCACGATTGACCCCGCGACGCGAACGCTCAAGCGCCTGCCCGCTATCCCGTTGAAATAATCTTCAGAAGCGATTTTCCGTGTCACCCCACAGCGTCTGCAAGTACGCGATCTGCCCCCAGTGATATGCTGTATGGGGCATGGGGCTGGTGATCAAGTCTTTGATCGAGCGCTCCTCGCCCCAGGGCATGGTGCGCTTCTCGGTGAACTGCGCCGGGTCAACGGAGCGAATCGTCTGAATCAGCTCGGCTTTGGATTGCTCGAAGAGCTTTATAGCTTCATCGTAGGTTTTGGGTTCACCTGTCTGCGCGGGTGTCGCCCCCTTGATGAGAGCTGCGAAGAAGTAATTCGCCATCCCCAGATGCGCAAGGATCTCGTGGGCAGACTTTCCCGTAGGCATCGGCTTCCAATTCTGTTTCTCCGGGGGCACGGCCCGCGCCGCCTTCAGCAATAATTCTGAAATCTTCTCGATGCGCTTGATCTCCATCTCGCGCAAGTCCATAGCGATCAGCTCCTTCTCGAAGATAGATTCACTATACGCCAGAGCGCCAGCGTCGTCAATTTGACGCGACGGCGAGTTTTGTCTAAACTCCTCCCTTATGGCCGATCTTGTCGCATTGGCGATCTTTCTCGTCACCTACGCGATCATTGCGATCCAGAAGATCCCCAGGGTGCACATCAGCCGCGCCGCGGGGGCGCTCATTGGAGCCGTCGCCATGGCGCTCTTTGGGGTGCTCTCCCCTCAGGAGGCCTACAGCGCGATCGATCTGGACACGATCGTCTTTCTGCTGGGCATGATGATCTTAGTTGCGCATTTGGAGATCGCGGGCTTCTTCGAGCTGTTAGAGCTGTGGATTCTCAAGCGCGCCAAGACGCAGCCTCAGCTCCTGGCGCTTGTGATCGCCTCCAGCGGGCTGCTCTCCCCGCTCTTTATGAACGACACGATCTGTCTCATGTTCACGCCGGTCTTGGTGCGATTAGTGCAAAGATTGCAGCTCGACCCGGTGCCGTATCTGTTGGGCTTAGTTCTCGCAGCGAACGCCGGCAGCATGGCGACGCTCATCGGGAACCCGCAGAATATGCTGGTGGGGCTACGCAGCGGGCTGAGCTTCGTCGAGTTCTTTATAGCGCTGGGGCCTCCGGCGCTGCTCAGCTTAGTTCTTATTTACTTTGGGATTCTGCTGCTCTTTGGAAGGTCTCTGTGCGGGGCGCTGCCGGAGACCCCGGATCTGCCGGAGTATCACGAGTTAGCTGTGCAGCGCGGGCTGCTCACCGTCAGCCTGGCGACGCTTGTGCTCTTTTTGGGGTTATTGGTCTTTGGGACCCCGCCTCAGTGGGCGGCGATCAGTTGCGCGGCGTTGCTGTTGGTCTTGGCGAGCAACCGGCCACGGCGCGCCTTGCAACACGTCGACTGGACGCTCCTGTTGCTCTTTGCTGGGCTGTTTATTGTCATGCGCGGGCTGGAAGCGACAAGTTGGCTCGACAGATTGGTCGAGCT
>CAZODX010000005.1:0-14611 GCA_964578715.1 uncultured Thermotogae bacterium
GAGCTGAAGACGAGTCGCAGATCTCGCAGCTCTTCAATCATCGCTTTCACCAGGGAACTCTTGCAGGGCACTCCTTGGGGAATTTGGTCATCGCAGGGCTGCAAGAGATGACGGGGAGCTTCGACCGCGCTATCGAGGAGATGAGCACTTTGCTCAACACGCGCGGCCAGGTCTTGCCCGCGACGCTCGAGCGCGCTGAACTCGTTGCCGAGCTGCGTGACGGCCGTATTGTCCAAGGAGAGAGCAGGATTCCCCAGGCAGGCGGGCAGATTCGGAAGATGCGGCTCTCACAAGCACACGTGCCTGCGTACCCCAAGGTCTTAGAGGCGATCCGCGATGCTGATCTAATTCTCTTGGGGCCGGGAAGCCTCTTCACCAGCGTCATTCCCAATCTATTGGTCTCCGGGGTTCGCGAGGCCGTCGAGCGCTCTCCCGCGAAGAAATTCTATATTATGAATCTCATGACCCAGCCCGGGGAGACCGACAATTTTACGGCACGCGATCATCTGAAAGCGTTGAACGACTATCTCGATATCCGTGTGCTCGATGGCGTTATCGTCAATAGTCAGCCGGTGCCTGAAGAGCTCTTGGCCCAATACGCGCAAGAGGGCGCTGTTCCCGTTTTGGACGACCTCAGTGAACCCAACGAGTGGGGCATCACGATCGTTCGTGCGCATCTTTTGGAGATTGTGCCGTTGCCGCGCTGGCCTTCGGTCACTAAAGCTCCTACGGTCAAGCATAGCCCCACGGCGTTAGCCCAGGTGATCGCCCAGAGCGCCCCGGAGATCTTCAAGAGATCGTGGAGAGGAGGAGAGCTATGAAGCGCTATCGCTTGCGCATCCCCGGGCCTATCGATCTGGAGCCTGAAGTGTTAGCGTATATGAGCGCGCCGCTCATCGCTCACTATGGGCATGAGTGGGTCGAGCTCTATACCGAGACCGTAGAGCTGCTGAAGCGCGTGTGGCAGACCGAGGAAGCGAGCGTCTTTCTCATGCCGGGGCCAGGGAGCGTTGGCATGGAGGCTGCTATCGCCAGCCTCGCTGGGGATACTCATAAACTGCTCGTGCTGACCAACGGTTTCTTTGGGGATCGCTGGGTGACCATAGCTCGGGCGTATTCGTCGCGAGTGATCGTCCTTGAGGGCACATGGGGACGCGCTTGTGACGTCGACGCGGTCGAGCAAGCTCTCAAACACGACAGCGAGATCAAAGTTGTCATCATGGTCCACGGCGAGACGTCCACCGGTGTGCTCAATCCCCTAAAAGAGATCGGTCAAGTCTGTGATCGCTACGGGGCGGTCTTAGTCGTCGACATGGTCTCGACGCTGGGGGGCACCGAGATTGCCTTTGACGCGTGGAAGATCGGGATAGGGGTGAGCGCGACGCAGAAGTGCTTGGAGTGTCCTCCGGGGTTAGCGCCGGTCGCGGTGAGCCCGCGCGCCTGGGAGCTGATCGAGCGCAGCAAGGGCCCAGGTTGGTATATAAATCTGCGCACGTGGCAGCACTTCGCGCGCGAGTGGGGCGATTGGCACCCTCATCCGGTCACCATGCCCACGGGGCTGACCCAAGCCCTGCGCTTCAGTCTCAAAAATATCTTAGACGAAGGGCTGCCGCGGCGGTGGGCGCGGCACACAGAGATGGCCGCTCTCGTCAGAAACGCCCTAAGAAATTTAGGGTTTGAGCTCCTCGTCCCCGATGACCGGGAAGCGATGAACACCGTGACGGCGGCTAAGGGCCATGCGCGGCTTCCCGCCGCTGCGCTGATTCGCGCCCTCAAAGAGAAGTATCAGATTCTCATTGGGGGAGGGCTGGAGAAGCTCTCCGGCCAGATCTTTCGCATCGGGCACATGGGGCCGACGGCAACCCGAGAAGCCCTCGTGCCGACGCTCCTTGCTCTTGAAGAGATCTTGCGCTCTGTCGGCGTCGCCGTCGAGCCTGGGCAAAGCCTGCGAGCGCCCCTCAAGGGACTTGGATGATCGCCTCCTTGAGATTGTTATTTTCGTTACATTCGGGTACTTGATTCTTGCTGTCAACGATGACCGTCAGGATGTAATTCCCCGCTGTGATCAGGTGGGTCGTGCTGGCCTGCTCGCCTGCCCTTGGGGCCAACGGCGATGTGGTCACCTCGGCGATGACCTGCCCACTAAGCAAAAACGCAGTTATCGTCGGGACGGGGACGGTAGCAGTGCCGATGTTTTCGACATAGGCTCGGGGCTTAAGCAGCCATGTGTACGGAGAGGTCTGAGAGAGATCAACATAGAGATGCCGAATAGACAGATCGGGGCAGCCGCCGGGCTCAGTAGCGATGACGTAGATCGCATGGGCGAGGGCGCGCGCGGCACGGCAACGCAGTTTGACAAGCGTGGGATCGGCGCTGGACGTCGGCAGAAGCTGCGCTTCTTCTATCTCCCAGCGCGCAAAGCGATAGCTCTTCTCTTCAAAAGAGACTTGAGAGCTCGCTTGCAGCCAGACATCTGTGAGCGTGTCAAAGGTGCGCACAAATGGCGTAGAGCCGTTGCTATCGCCTAAGATATCGATAGGGCGTACTTCAATGAACGTCCCAGAAAGATAGTGTCCCAAGCTGTCCTGGGCGTCTACAGCAAGGGTGCAGAGGTCCGCAGGCTGGGAGCGATAGACCGCTTGGACGCGGGCATTGGCGATGAAGGGCAGCTGCCCTGCGCGCAAGCGCAACTGGTGCGGCGCTTTCGAATACGGCTCACCGTTGAAATCCCAAGGTATCGAGCTGCCTATAGGCGATCTGTAAAGTGACGGCTTCTCCAAGGGGGACGGAGATCGTCACGGGGCGCCCAGAGTAGACGCGCCCGTTGATCAATATCACAGCGTTCTCGCAGGTCGCGCTGACTTCAAGCTCAAGGGTGTTGCTCTGTGCCAAGAGCGCCGGTCCGATTAACACCATGAGCCCAAGAAGGCCCACAAGCCGTGTTCCCTTGCTGCGCATAGTGATCCTCCCTCTTCACGTGTGTCTTGATTATAGCGTTAAATATCTAAGACGCACTCGACTTGGACTCTGTCGGGCTGGTGGAGCACGCGTAAGTTATTGTACGTCACGGCCTTGACGTCGATGCGCGGGTCATGCCGGGAGCGATCGAGCTCCTCCCCGGCGATCTCTGCAAGAAGCGCGAAGCCCTGCTTGTGCGGGGTGACCGTCACGCGAAATTCTGAAAAGACACATCCGGTGCGGTCGCGTTCTAAGATCAATCGGTTGAGCCAGTCTGCTAAGAGCATCTCTGGGGATTCTGCACTCAGCTCGACAGAGAGCCTCCTGCCAGGGCGCACCGCGTGTATATTGACCATGAGCTCGAAGAGCGCGCGGGCGGCTTCGGCAAACGCCTCGGAAAGGTCCTTCCCCCACGCACGAATCCCTACTTCTGCAGTGACTTCGAAATACTCAAATCCCATGTCGCCACTGGCGTATAGATGGCACCGCTTGGCGCAAGCCGGCTCTCCATCAGCGTCAGATGGGTGATCTGCACCCGATGTGCAAACGATCCGATCCGAGAGAATATCTGGGCGAGGTGTTCTGGGGGACGCTCGTCTTTGACGCGCCCTACTGTTACATGGGGTGTGAAGCGCCCTTCCGGCGCAAAGCCCATCTTGCTCAGTTCGCCCTCTAGACGCTCGTGTAAGGCGAGGATCTCTTGAGGGATTTGGCTGGTGCCGATCCAGAGCACGCGTGGCCGCTGGACGCTGGGGAATGCGCCCACGGTATCAAAGATCAATTCAAAGCCCTGAGCGGACGCCGCGACCTGTTCCCCCAGGACCTTCAGGGCGTCGAGGGCAGTCGGTGCGACCTCGCCGAGAAACTTGAGAGTGATATGGAAATTTTCCGGGCGCACCCAGCTGACACGCGCGTGGAGCGCTCGGAACTGCTGGGCAATTTTGTCGAGCTCCCTTTGGGTCGCTTCGGGGAGCTCACAGCAATAAAAGAGGCGCATACGGCCCTTCTATCAGGGTCTCGCAGTAATGGCACCGGAGCCGTAAGGGATCGCGGCTCTCCACGACCAGATACGGCAGGACCCGCTCGAGCGTATTTGTGACGCAGTTGCGGTTGGAGCAGCGCACAATCCCGATGAGCTCTGTGGGGAGCTCTACTGGGATCTTGTGCACCACGGCAAAGTCCTTGATGATATTGACTGTAGCATGCGGTGCGACAATCGCGATCTTCTTCACCGTTTCTGATTGAAGCGCCCGGTTCTCCACTTTGACTATGTCTTTCAATCCCAGGCGCTGGCTGCGCACGTTCATCGCCACGATGACCGTATCGGGGCAGCCCTGCTCGATCCCTAAGATCTTCAGGACTGCCAGGGCCATCCCCGCGGTGATGTGATCGATCACTGTACCGTTGCGGATCTTTGAGACTTTGAGTTCGCCGTTGCTCACGTCTTTCATGCTCCCACCAATAAGAGCTTCAGTAGCGCCATGCGCACGGGAACGCCGTTTTGTACTTGATCGAAGTATTTCGCGTAAGGGAGGGCGTCGACTTCCGGGGCGATCTCGTCCACCCTGGGCAAGGGATGGAGCAGGATCGCGGTGGGTTTGAGCATCTCGCAGACTTTAGGGGTGATCACGTAGGCGCCCTTCACCTTCTCGTACTCTTCGATATCGGGGAAGCGCTCTTTCTGGATGCGCGTCACGTAGACAACATCCAGATCGCGCAGGTCCAGCTGATCCGTCTCGCTGTAAGAGACGAGGCCCTCAAGTTCATGCAGGAGAGCCGGGGGCATGCGCAGCGTCGGCGGAGAGATGAAGCGCAGTTTGATCTGGCGAAACCGCGTGAGCGCCAGGGCCAACGAGTGCACGGTGCGCCCGTACTTTAAGTCGCCCACAAGCCCAATTGTGAGATGGTCCAGTCTCTTGTGAAATTTCTTGATTGTGAAGAGATCCATCAGGGTCTGTGTAGGGTGCTGATTGGCGCCGTCACCGGCGTTGATGACGGGGATACTCACAGTATCGGCGACGAGGCGGGCGCTGCCTTCGAGGGGATGGCGCATCACGATAATATCCGCGTATTGTGCGACGGTGCGTACCGTGTCTTGGAGCGATTCCCCTTTGACGATGCTGGTGCCTTCGGTTCCTGAGAAGCCAATGACGCGTCCGCCCAAGCGCTGCATCGCCGTAGCGAAGGAGAGCTGAGTGCGGGTGCTGGGCTCAAAGAAGAGCGAGGCCATGACGTATCCTTGGAGCAGCGTGGGATCTGGGTGGATCTTCTCGGCGTGCTCGAGGATGTCTTCGATATGTTCTCGTGAAAGATCGCGAATGGAGATGATATCCCTGCCACGCCAGTCGAGCTTGGGCCCCTGCACCATGCCGTACCCCTGACTGCACATTATAGCGAGGGAGGGGGAACAGAGCAAATCTCCCATATCCCCTTGTGCTCGATCACCGTGAATCGAGCGCCTGTGATCTGTTCTGAGACCCAGATATTTGTCTTGATGTGATCGGTCAGCTCGGCACAGAGGAATCTCCCGCCGAAGAGCGCCAGAAACGGAATGATCTGATCGGCCATGTGGCGGTCAAGCGTCGCGCCGCTGTGCAGCTCGGCCGGCAGCGCTGAGGCTGCTTGTTCGCCGACTCTTTCGGCGGGCACGCCCCGCTCCCCAAGCGCGTCGCCCCCTAAGATAGTCTTTTCGCAGTCTGCCCACAGTACCACAGCCGAACCCGGCGAGAGCGTCTCTGCGTAGCGCGTCTCGATCTCAAGAGCAATCCCGGAAAGCTCTCGCTGCAGGAGCTTGTGCGCGGCTTCGGCTTGGCGTTCTGCGACCCGGTTCTTCTGGAACTGATGGGACGCTATCGAAACCCCGCGGATCCCTCGAATTGCTCCGCGCTCGAGGAACTCCAGCGGCCCAATAATATGGGCGGGCTCAAAGTGCGCGCGCACCCGTGCCCCGCCCTTGGGGTAGAAGCCTTCGCGCTCGACCGTGAGATGCGCTGCAAAGCCCCAGCGGCGCAAGAGCGCGAAATTGACGTGCTCCAAGGACGCGATCGGAGGAGCCCACTGCCCATAGGTGCCCCCGCCTTCGATCTCGATCTTCACAGCGTGAGCGCTGCGCGCCAGCGCGATTTGAATGGGCTGAAGCGCCAGGGCGACTGAGCCTGCCGTCTCGATCTGAATGTGTAAAGAATCTGTCTGTACTGGGCCGGGGTGGAACTCGATCTCGCGTGAGCCGATCTGGGCACCCTCAAGGCGAGCGCGGCAAAGCTGCGCTGCAGCGCGCAGGCCCGCTACGTGTTGGGCTTGTAGGCCGGGGTTGGGCCGTCCCTGCCGAATATTGATCACTCTTACAGGCTTCTGCAGAGCGATAGCTAACCCCAGGCCGACTCGCAAGACCGAGCCGCCTCCCACAGCTCCATCAAGAACCAAAATCTCCGTGCTTGCCATATCGCCCTCTCTGTGATATTGTGTATCCTACTCTGGAGCACAGCGATTGTCTAGGGACCATGTACAGTATACGATTGCGAGGCATGTACGCGACCGCGCTCGCGGCGCTGCTACGAGAATACCAATGGCGCATTGTGCAACCTCCGGAGGAGCTTCGGCCCGCTGTAGCCCCAGAAGACTATTTTGCTTCGTTTGATCTTGAGATAAGAGATCGCGAGGATCGCCAGGGCGTGCTGATCGTGGGGGAAGCCGCTGCTGTAACTGCCCTCAGAGAGCTGCTCTTTGCTGAGCTGCCCGATCTCATCTGCGTGCCGGCTCCTGCCGAGCTCGGCACGATCTATCTGGGGATCGTGCACAAAAAGCGTGCCGCAGGCTATGAGATAGACCTTGGGGGCTTGATGGGCTTTCTACCCCGGACAGAGCTAGCCCACCCGCTCAAGAAAGGTGAAGCCGTTCGCGTGCAGATCAGGGAGATCACGCACACCCAGCCCATTGTGACAACTCAGCTGAGCATCGCCGGGCGGTTTGTCGTGCTCTCTCAAGAGTGCGGCGTGGGCATCAGCAAAGAGATCACCGATCCTCATGAGCGAGAACGGCTGCTTGCCCTGGGGCGAAGATTCTGCGCCAACGGCTGGGGAGTGATCTGGCGCACCAGCGCATATCAGAGGGATATTCGCGATCTCACAAGCGAGATCGAGATCTTGCAAAAAGATTTGCCCAAGCTCGATGGTCATCCCAGCGGGGGCATTCCGGGGAAGTTGCGCCCGGGTCAGACGACCCTGCTGTGCGAATTCCCCGGGGGCAGCAAGAATGTGCTCGACAGATGGCGCGCGCGTCTCATCCCGACAGAGCCGGGGTATCATCAAAGCCAAGCTGTCGGAGGGGATCGAGCATGTCCTACCGTAGGCCAGCTGATCTTCATTGAACACGTCAAGGTGTGCAGCGAGCCCGGCATCCTAATGCGTGGCCACGTGATCGCCGTGACTCCCACAAGCGTCACCGTGCGCCGCGAGATCAAGGGCACAGGGCTTTATGACGGGCTTGAGATCCCCAAAGAGCCTGGAGACTATGCCGTCACGGAGTTCCATCAAGGGGCATGGTATTATGAGACGCGCTACTACTCCCGCGATGGCCTGCCCAAGGGCATCTACGTCAACGTGAATACGCCCATAGAGATCTACGCGGATCGGGTGCGCTATGTTGATCTAGAGATTGACGTGGTGCAGAGGCCCAATGAACCCTCGCAGATTATTGATAAGTGTGAGCTTGAGGGTATTGCTCAGTATGTAAGCCCTCGGTTGATAGCGCGAGCGCAGGCCGTTGCTGCAGAGTGCGCCCGGCTTCTCTGCGCTCATGGCATAGGGTATAATAGAGAGAACTCGGACTCAGGAGGAGATGGTTTGTGAGCACCAAGCGTCCGCAAAAGACAGAGAAGCAGCCTTCCATGCCATGGTATCGCCAGCCGATGCTGTTAGGGATTACCATTGGGGGCGTGGTCATTGTGGGCTTAGTTGTTTTGATAGCGGTCTTTTCGCGTCCCGGTGAGAGCTTCCAAGTGACGCGGCCCATCGGGCAGGACTTTCTTCCCGAGATGGGCGATCCCAACGCCCCCGTGACGGTTTATGAATACGCGGACTATCAATGCCCGGCTTGCGCCTACTTCGTCAAGCAGTACAAGCCGAGGATCGAGGAGGACTACGTTAAGACGGGCAAGGTGCGCTTGGTCTTTAAAAATTTTGCATTCTTAGGGCAGGAGTCGGTATGGGCTGCTGAAGCAGCTTACTGTGCCGCTGAGCAAGGGGGATTTTGGGCGTATCACGACAAACTCTTTGCTAATCAGCGTGGAGAGAACCGCGGGGCATTCGGTAAGCCCAATTTGGTGCGCTTTGCCCGCGAGCTCGGGCTAAAAGTCGAAGACTTTCAGCTCTGTCTGGATTCCGAGCGCTACAGACAGAAAGTGCTAGACGAAAAGCGCGAGGGCGAAGCCCAAGGCGTCAGCTCCACGCCGAGCTTTATCGTCAACGGGCAGTTGGTGCGCGGCGTAGACTATCTAGGTCTGCGCGAGCTGATCGAAAGGAACCTTCCCTAAAAGAGCTCTTTGAGTCGGCTGCTCCCTTGACAAAGGCCGCGCCAGCCCGTACTCTCTGAGCGGAGACTCATGTGGCGTGGGTGTCTATGGGGTCTTGGTGCGGCAGCCTTGGTGGGCACTGTCGTGCTCGCCCAGGTGCGTATTGAGCAGATCGAACTGGGGTTCAACGGGCGTTTCTTCCCCGGTGCGTTTACCCCGCTTGCCATCACGCTCAGCTCTGGAAGTGCAGCCCAGATGCTTACCCTAGAAGTCTCTCAAGAGATCCGAGAATTTACGGAGCGCCGCGCGGTGGAACGATTACAGATAGTAATTAATCTTGCCCCAGGCACGCGCAAGATTATATCGTTTGACTTTCCCATCTATAGTGTGAGCACGCCCTTGCAGATCAGGCTTCTTCGCGGCACTCAAGAGCTTGTGCGCTCTGCGCTCGAAGTGCGTGAGTTCTGGAGCGAGACTCCTTTGAGCTTAGGAGTCGCTGTAGCTCAGATGCCTTCTGTTGAGCTCATAGAGCTTGAGAAGCTTCCTAAGCGCTGGACGAGCTATGAGGGTGTGGGCCGGATCTTCTGGGGGCGGGCGGATCCGGCGCGCTTGAGCGCAGAGCAACGCCGCGCCTTGCAGGGCTGGCTGGTGCGTGGGGGCGAGTTGATCGTTCTCTCAGGCGAGAATTGGTACGAACAAGCCTCCCCTCAAGAATGGTGGACGCAGCTTCTGCCCATCACCGACGGGCGCATAGTGCGCCGTGAATTCAACGGCCAAGAGATCTTTTGGCTTGAAGGAGAGCTGCGCGCGGGAGCGCGCGTCAAATTCACCTACCAAGAGCGCCCGCTTGCGTGGGAGCGCCCTGTAGGGAACGGCAAGGTCGTGCTTGTGGCTCTCGCGGCCCTTCCTAGAGAGCTTGAGCTTACTCCCCTATCAAGCCGCCAGACCACCGAAGACGACCTCGTGATTGTGAAGGCGCTGGAGGCCCTGATGGTGCCCATGCCCTCACGAGAGCTCATCGGTGCGCTGTTACTACTCTTTGTGATCGGGGTGGGGCTTGGCGGAGCGTTCGCAGCGCGCTGGGGAAAAGCTCCCCTAGGGGTGGGCATAGCGGCCCTTGTGCTCGCGGGCGTGCTCTTTTGGTATCAGCACAGCCCAGAGTTCTCCAGCGAGAAATATTCGGTAGATATCGGGGTGATACAGATCTGGCCTGGGGAATCGCTCGGCTGGGAACGCAGCTGGTACGGGGTCTTCTTCCGGCGCCCCCACGATGAGCGCTTGAGAACATCTGCAGATCTTGTGAGCACGCTGAAGCCATCACGCCAAGCGATGCGCTCTGCAGAGGAGATTACGAGGGAGCTTATGCTCGGTGGGGACTGGCAGATCGGCTTTCATGGCGAGCGCAACTCTGTGAGCTTCTTCAAAGCAGAACGCGTGGTGGAGCCCTTTGTGCGCTTTTATTTTGACGGCTCTACCGTGCGGATCTCCAACCGTGCCCCTGTGGCATTCCAGGACGTGATCGCGTATAGTGGAGATGATATCTATGTGCTGGGGACGATCCCGGCCCAGATGGAGGCCGTGTATCTTTTGAGGGAGCGCATGGGCAAGGCCGAATGGCTCAGCACGCTGGTGCTGGAGCGTCGCAGGCTCTGGCAGCAATGGGGGCATCTTTTAGGCAAAAGAGGGCTCATCGGATGGCTCGAGGATGTGCGGGCTTCACCCATTCACCTTGCTCATGGGGAGAGACGGACGGTCCTGCGGCTCGTGCTCGTCGAGGGAGATTGATCATGCGTTATGTGAGTGAGCTTATCAGATCGTGGTCGGCTTATGTGAGCTATCTGATCTTGACAGGGATTCCCCTTGTGATGGCGTTGCCTGCGTCGGCCCGCGTCGATGCCCTCATCGAGCCTCACTTGAACTTAAGCTCTATCTTTATGATCATTGCTACAGTGCTCTTCCCCGTGTACTCGTTCAACTTTGGGTTGGTCCACGCAAGGCTTGCGATCCCTCCCAAAGAGCTTAGAGTGCGCTTGTTCGTTCATGTTCTCTTTTTGATTGTGCTGGGTCTTCCCTACTGGACGGTCTTTGCGGGTATGACAGGGCATGGGCTGGAGCGCCTGGTCGGGGCTCTCGGATATTTAGGGCTTTATGGGGCTTGTTGGGCGGTGCTGGGGGTCCCCATTGGACGGCGTTGGCCCACGGAGATCGTGCAGTTTCACGTCAAGTATATTTTGATTCTTATTGCTCTTGGTGGGACGTTCTTTGTGCTGAGGCCGCTCAACCCGTTCTTGATGCTCTCATTATGGTTTGGCGAGGGCGCGCTGCGCGAGCACGTGGGATTTGTGCTGATGGGCTATCTGTCGGTAGTGACAGCTTTAGGAATTCTGTCATGGTGGGGAATTGGGGAGGGAAGCCGTGCACAGATTCAAAACAATATGCGCTAGGCTGGAGCGCCGTCAGCGCATAGTCCACGGGCTGACTTATGCGAGCTGGGCGCTCGTGGGCAGCCTGGCGGTGACGCTGTTTCTTGTAGTGGGCAGCGCTCTTGGGATCTGGAGCGCTGTCCCGATCTTCGCTTGGCTGGTTGCTAATAGTCTTGTCGGTATGGTGGCATTTGGGCTGGGGTGGGCTCGCCCTCTCGATACGGTCGAGATGCTCTTCCGTGCAGATCGACAGCTCTATAGCAACGAGAGACTCGTCACGCTCTATGAGCTCAGCTTGGGGCATGGCCCACAAGAGTTTCTCCCGTTGCTGGAGCGTCAGCTTGAACGATTTTCTGTGGATGTCGCCAAGGCTCTCCCCATAGCATCGCGGGATCTGTGGCGTTGGGGAGCCGTTTCGGTCTTATTTATTGTGTGCATAGCGATGGCGGGTCTTGTTCAGCCAGGGGTACTCTTTGTGCGTACGGAGACAAGTCAGTCCGGGACAGTTTCTCAAGCGGGTCTGGAGCCTCAACGGGCGTTTCAGATGCTCGAATGGTTGCAGACGCCTCCGGCAGAGCTGGCCCAGAAGCTTGCATCGCTGCGTGAGCGCCTGGAGAGGGCTCGTGCTGCCCTCGCGCTCAATCCCAACTTTCCCCGTGCTCGTGCTGCGCTCCAGCAGCTCCGTGCCGAGCTCATTCACGAGCAACAACGTCTTACGCCCCCGCTGTCCCCCGCCGAAGAAGAACAATCAAAGAAATCTGACGCGGAAGCTTCTTTGGTCGAAGGCTCCCCAGGCGAGCCACGTCCTCCTCAACAGAGCCCTTCTGGAGCATCGGAGCTCAATCAGTTGCTCCAAAGCTTGCGCAGCGTCTCCGAACAAGCGCAAAGCCTCTCCCCAGAAGAGCTTCAGAAGCTCTTAGAGCAGCTACGCGAGGCTAATCCCGACGTTGCTGCCATTGCTGAGCAACTCCTGCAGGTGACCAAAACCCCTGAAGAGTTTCGCGAACGTCTCGAAGAGCTCTTGAGGGAGCTTGAGGCGCGGCAAGCCCTGCGCGAACACTTGGAGAATCTACAACGCGAGCTGGAGTCGACCCTTGCTCAAGCTGAGGGCACGCGTGCAGAAGAATCCCCTTCGGACCTTCCCAGCGCCATGGGCCAAGAGGGCTCTGCGCCAACGCAGCAGCAAGGCACAGCTTCAGAGGATCACGGGATTCAGTCACAAGGGCAAGAAGGGCAGGCGTCAGCCGGTGCCGCGCGCGGCACCGCTCCGCTCGATCCTGAAGCTGCCCAAGATCTCCCTGATCTCTCCCAGCTGCGTGAGCGCTCGCGCGCTCTCTCGGTCCCAGGGGCTCAGCAAGACGAGCTCGAGATCCTCTTTGAGATCGTCACCATGGAGCTGCCCCAAGGAAGGGAGGGTTCGCCAAGCCCTGCCCCCGTGCAGATCGACTATGGCAAAGTCGAAGCCCTGCTCGATATGCTCGAGATCCCCGAAGAGCTCCGCGACGCTGTCCGTCAGTATTTTCTGAGTCTCAGCCGCGACCAACGCTAAGGGAAAGCTATGATCACCGAGAAGAGAATTCGTGAATTACAAGAGAAATTCCACGAGCTCATCGAAGAGATTCGTTCAGTGATCATCGGCCATGAAGAGGTTATCAAACAAGTCCTGATCGGGTTGTTATGCGGGCAGCACTTATTGCTCGAAGGGGTGCCGGGATTAGGCAAGACGCTCCTGGTGCGCACGCTGGGAAGGGCATTGGGGCTCAAATTCTCGCGCATTCAGTTCACCCCAGACCTGATGCCCGCGGACATCATCGGCACGCGTATTCTCGTCGAAGATGAGTCAGGACGACGGCGCTTTGAGTTTGCCCGTGGACCAATCTTCGCCCATCTCGTGCTGGCTGATGAGATCAATCGCGCGACACCCAAGACGCAGTCGGCACTCTTAGAAGCCATGCAAGAGCGCAGCATCACCGTCAGCGGGGAGACCTACAAGCTCGAGGAGCCGTTCATGGTCTTAGCCACCCAAAATCCCATCGAGATGGAAGGGACGTATCCATTGCCGGAGGCCCAGATCGATAGATTTTTCTTTAAGATTGTGTTGCGCTATCCGTCGCTTGGCGAGCTCGAAGAGATCCTGCGGCGTCATGGGGGCAGTCAGGAGTCTCACTTTATAAGACAAGTCCTGACGCGCGAGGAGCTCTTAGAGGTGCAGCAGCTTGTGGCGCAATGGCCCACGGCGTCGCCGCTGCGACGCTATGCGGCGCGGCTGGTCTACGCGACGCAACCGTCTGCAGAAGACGCGCCGGAGCTCGTCAAAAAATATGTCGAATACGGGGCGAGCCCGCGTGCCGCGCTCGCGCTCATCTGGGGTGCCAAAGCCCACGCATTCCTCTCAGGAGAGCTCAACACGCGCATCGCTGACATCCAAGCGGTCTTCTATCCCAGCTTGATCCATCGGATCATTCGGAATTTCCGCGGGGAGGCCGAGGGCATCCCCGTGGAGAAGATCTTGCGTCAAGTCTATGAGCAGATCCGGCCTACGTAGGGCAGATGAATCGTTCTGGAAGCGGCTGTCCGCGCTCCAGCTCCTCGTGCAGCGTCGGGCTGAAGGCCAAGCCGGCCCGTGGACGACCCGCCGCGCCGGCATAAGCTTGGAGTTCGCTGAATATCGAGAATACTATCCCGGCGATGACTTTCGCTATGTCGATTGGAACCTCTACGGGCGGCTGGACAGGCTCTTTGTCAAAGTCTTCCATCGCGAGGAGAACATTCCCGTTTATGTGCTCATAGACACCAGTCGCTCGATGTCCGTAGGGGACAAGCTCTCTTATGCGACGGAGCTTGCTGGGGCTCTCTCGTACATCGCGCTCAAGGACATGAACCGTGTGGGGGTTTTCGCGTTTGCGCGGGCGCTCATCCACGGGGTGCCAGCGCGCAGCGGCCTGACGCACATCCAAAAGATCTTGAGCTTTCTCGACAACCTTGAGCCCCGCGATCAAACGTCTCTTAGCGCCGCGCTGGAAGAATTCAGCAAGCTCCCCTTACGTCGAGGCGTAGTAGTGTTGCTGAGCGATATGCTCGATCCGGCAGGGTGTGAGCGAGGGCTGCTCCATCTGCTTGTGAAGCGCCATGAGATCGCGCTCGTGCAAATTCTCGCCCCTGAAGACTTAAACCCCCCATGGCAGCATGAAGCGCGCCTTGTGGACAGCGAAGGGCTAGGGGAGTTTTCCGTCTCTAGAGGGGCCGTAAGAGGCTATCGTCGGAAGCTATTGCAGTACGAAGAGCAGTTAGAGGCGTTCTGTCGCACGCATCAGATTCGCTATAAAGTCCTTGTGTCGGCGCAGCCGCTGGAGCGTGCCCTCTTTGAAGACCTGCGGGGGGTGCTCTTCGTATGATCTTTCTCAGCGCGTGGGCCTTTGGGCTTTTGAGCTTAGCAGGCGTCATTGCGCTCTTATACTTTTTGCGACGGCACAAGGAGCGCCGTATTGTCTCGGCTATCTGGCTCTGGCAGGAAGAGCATGAGCGACCGCGCAGCGCCCTCACGCTCATGTGGACGGAGATTTGGTTATTGCTGATACAGTTGGCAGCTCTGGCTGCACTCGTCGTGAGCCTTGCCCAGCCAACGCTCACGCAAGAGTTTCTTGGCGGGGGCACGCTGGCGCTCATCATTGACGGCAGCGCGAGCATGCAGACGGTGGAGCATGGCCAGACCCGCTACGAG
>CAZODX010000005.1:14621-19767 GCA_964578715.1 uncultured Thermotogae bacterium
CGCTACGAGCGCGCCCTCGCCCACGCGCTCGAGCTGATCGAGCAGCGCCGTCCAAATCGTTTGACGATCATCCAAGCGCAGCGGCAGCCAAAACTGCTTGTGCCCTTCACTGAAGACAGAGCGCGTGCGCTCGCGGCTTTGAAAGCTTCTCAGCCGACGCTCCAAGGCGACGCGACACCGACTGATATCATCGAGCTTGTGCGCAGCCAAGGCGGGCTCGACAATTTCGACGAGATACTCTATCTGAGCGATCACGAGTTTTATGGGGCACTCCCCGTGCGATGGATCTCCGTGGGCGAGCCCGTCAAGAATCTCGCGATCACCGGGTTTGCTGCGCGCCCTTTGCCCGATGGGACGGCTCGTGTTGCTGTGTGGGCCCGCGTCGAAAATGTTTCGTCAGAAGCACTCGAAGGCACTCTGACGCTCTTCGCTGAAGAGGCGGAGATTCGACGCGAGCGCATCGCGCTCGGCCCTCGAGAGCACCGCGACGTCGAAGCCCTGGCACCGCTCCACAATCGCTTTCGTGCCGTCCTCGATGTCGACGATAATTTCGTCTTCGACAACGTTCGGTACTCGCTCATTCCAAAGCGTCCGAAACTAAAGATTTTTTGGGTTGGGGAGCGCAATTTCTTTCTCATGCGCGCCCTCAGCACCTTCGCTGAGCTGTCCATACACACCGACGAAGCTGCAGAATACGATCTGGTCATTGCCAATAACGCAACGGTGCGCCCTCTGGGAAGGGCGCTTCTCATCAAGAGCACGGCAGATCCCTTGGTGGTGCACACAGAGAGCATGAGCGATCCTGGCCCGATGAGAGTCTTGCTCCCGGCCCATCCAATCGTGCAGAACGTGCGCGCAGAGCATCTGCGTCCGACGGCGCTCTCCGGTGCTCAGCTTGCTCCCGAGGTGCAGACGCTGATCGCTTCCGGAGATCAGCCCATCGTAGCGACGTACAGATCGGGGAGCTTCAGCTTTGTCTATCTCGGGGTCGACTTGAAAGACTCCCCGTTGGTGCTCACCCCAAGCTTCCCCATCTTCGTGCGCAACAGTATCAATTGGCTTGTGCCTGAGCTTGGCCTGCCCTTGGAACGATTCGTCTCGGAAGAGTTTGCAACGCCGGGCTTTGCCGATCAAATGGCGATCAATCTCGATCCTGCGGAGTCCAACGTCAATCGTTTCGGCTCCCCCAGTGTCGCTGCCGGAGAGAGCCCTGAGACAGCGAAAGGTCAAGCGTACACCCCCATCTGGCATCTTGGGGCATGGGCGGCGCTGGGTGCGCTCTTTATAGAGCTTCTCTGGTACTATTGGGGTGTGTTTCGTCGCCGTGAGGTGGAGCTATGAGCTTGGTCTTTGACACGCCGTGGGTCTTGCTCGGGGTTGTCATGATCGCTGTGGGGATATGGGCGACGCGCAGGCGCTGGCGCAATCTCCCCAAGGGCGATCAGCTCGCTCTGCTAGTGCGCGCCGGAGCCCTCGCTCTGCTGTGTATTGCGCTCTCGGGGCCGCGTTTTGCGACTGGGGCTTCGGAACGCTTTATTTACTTTGTCGTCGACCGGTCAGCGAGCGTAGGCGCGGAGCCTTCAGAGCTTTTACAGATCATACACGCGTTCGCCCAGCCCGCTGATAGAATCTCATATGGACTTATCAGTTTTGGCGCAGAATCTTTCATTGAAACAGAGTTTGCCCCAACACTCTCGCTCACCGAGTTCCAGACGGAGCCCGATCCAACTGCAACAGATCTTGCTCGCGCACTGCGCTTGGCGCTGGAGACGATGCCGCGCACCGGCCGTCGCGAGATCATCGTGCTCACAGACGGGCAGATCACTTCAGGGGATATCTCGGCTGTGCTGGCGCGCGCGCGTCGCGAGGGCGTCCCCATTCACGTCTGGCCTCTTGGGGGCGATTTCCCTGAAGTCTGGCTCTACGAGCTCCACGTGCCCTCAGAGGCCCCCTTGCACGTCCCCTTCTCAATTCGTGTTCAGGTGGGCGCGACCACCTATGGGACAGGCACGGTGCTCCTATACAGAAACGATCAGCTCATCCAGACAGTCTCTCTAGAGTACACCCCGGGAATTCAAGAGATCCGTTTGACGGATACGCTTGACACCCCGGGCGCGTTCGCGTACCGAATCTATCTGAAAGCCGAGAGAGATCGTCTGCCGCAAAACAATGAGCTCTACGGCGTGACGACCGTCCCCGGCAGCCCTCATGTGCTCATCGTTGAGCGCGCGCTTGGGGAGAGCACGGTGGTGCGCCTGGTGCGCAGCACTGGGCTCTCTTTTGAGCAAAAGAGATTCTCCGAATTGGCGACGCTCCCCCTGGCAGAGTATAAAGTCATTATTCTCAATAATGTTCCCCTCGAGCAGCTCACGCAAGATCAGCGCCGCGCTTTAAAGAACTTCGTCGCCGATCTTGGAGGGGGGCTGTGGGTCATCCAAGGGGGCGAGGCCGTCGCGGGCTTGGAGGAGCAGACCTTCCAAGAGCTCGCAGAATTAGAAGAGTTCCTGCCCGTCTCGTACTTGGCCCCTGAGCCCTATCAAATCCCCGGGCTCGCGTTGGTCTTCGTGATGGATCGCTCAGGGAGCATGGGCGACCCTGCCGGCGGCGTCCCAAAGATAGAGATCCTCAAGCGCGCCGCCCTGCGCAGCTTGGACGTCCTCGACCCGGAAGATTGGGTCGGGCTCATCGCGTTTGACACCGAATTCGAATGGATCGTGCCGCTCAAGCCATTAGGGGACCGGCGCGACTTCCAAAGCAGCATTCAGCGCTTGACTGCTAACGGGGGCACTGATCTCTATTTCGCTCTAAAAGCAGCCTTCGAGACGCTCGAGAAGACTTCAGCGCGCGTCAAGCATATCTTAGTCTTCACCGACGGGCATAATAATAATAGGCGCGAGCGCGAGTATCGTGAGCTCTACGAGCGCTTTCAAAAGAGTACGGTACGAGTTTCCGCGCTGGGCATTGACCGGGCGCCCGATGAAGAATTTCTCGCAGAGCTTGCAGCTGCTGGGCGAGGACGGTATCAGCGGGTGCGGGAGTTCACGGATTTGCCGGTCTTTTCGCTACGGGAGGTGCGCCGGATCGCTCGATTGCGCTGGATCGAGGGCCAGAGCCTTGTGCGCGCGCTCACCCCCACGAGAGAGGAAGACTTTCCCCCTGTGCAAGGGTATGTGCTCACGCACGAGCGCCCCGGAGCACAGACCGTGCTCGTCACTGTTCCCGATGAGAACCCGCTTCTGGCTTTCAAGCCCTATGGCCTAGGGCATGTTGCCGTGCTCAATACAGATCTTGAAGGTGATGGTGCTCCCGACTGGCTACGCTGGCCAGGGCTGAGCGAGCTCTTCGCTGAGAGTCTGAGTCAACTCTCTCGGACGATTCCGCGCCGAGGGGAGCTTACCGTGCAGACTCTCTTAGGCGATGGGAGCCTAGAGATCATTGCCGATCTGCGCCGCCAAGATCAGTGGGTCTCAGACGCAGAGCTCTCTGCTCAGCTCAGTGGCCCGACTCGCGTAGAGTTTGCGCTCTCGCCCGTAGCTCCCGGGCGCTATCGCGCTCAGCTGGAGCGCATCCCCAGTGGACAGTATACTCTACGCATAGAAGCCAGACATGCGGGTCAGGTCCTCACTGAAGCTACTAAGATTATTGCGATCCCGTACGCGAACGAATATCGTCATGTTGGGCTCAACAGCGATCTCGTCACTGAGATCGCCCGCGCGACCCGCGGTCAGGTCTTAGAGCGAGCCGTCCTGCCGCCGCCCTCAGGAAGGGTCGCCCAAGAGACGTATCAGCCGTTGTGGCCATGGGTGATCTTGCTCGCGCTCGGGCTGTTTATCACTGATTTAGTTATGCGCAAGCTGTGGGCGATCCTGGAGCGCTGAGATTTTGCCCTCACGCTTTTGCTTTTGCTATAATATCCCTATCTTACGTGGAGGTGGTCGGATGTTCGAACGTGTCTTTGGCGGGCTGAGCGGTTGGGCGACGATCCCGTTACGAGTAGCGATAGGGATCATCTTTGCTGCCCATGGCTGGCAGAAGTTTGCGGGTGGGCTGGATAGAGTCGCCCAGTTCTTCGGGAGTGTGGGGATTCCCTTGCCGGAGGTCTTCGCATTCATTGTCGCCTTCGTCGAGCTCGTCGGCGGGATCGGCCTCATAGTGGGATTCTTTACGCGCTATTGGGCTCTCTTGCTCTCGATCATTATGATCGTGGCAATCTTCACGGTGAAGCTCCCCAACGGGCTTTTGGGGATGCCAGGGCGTCCGGGATATGAGCTGGACTTGGCTCTGCTGGTGGGCTGCCTGGCGCTCTTGCTGCTTGGCCCAGGGCCGATCTCGCTGGAGCGCGCGATCTTCAGCCGCGAATTGTAGTCACCGAATTTTCACCCTCTCTCCATGTACTCAGCACAGAACACCCTGTATGATATCAGTGATCTTCTAAACATATACAGAACCTCCTTGCAGGGAACAGGGGAAGAGGGAAGCGACATGAGAGCGACGAGCCCCGCAGGCTGGGGCTCGCATCTTTTTCTCGGCTATGAACGAGCAGCGTCTGATAGTCGCGCACCTGCAGCGACAGTTTGAGGCGGCTTTCTCCGGGAGTCGGTGGCACTCGCTCAAAGCGGCGCTCAAGGGGGTGCAGCCCGACGAGGCGACCTGGCAGCCGCCGCACTATAAGGGGTTCTCCTGGGCGCACGGCTCGATTGTAGAGATTCTCTTCCACGTCGCGGGAGATACGCTCTATCAGCTCGACTATGCGTTTGGGGAGCGCACCCTGACGTGGGAGGCGCTGCAAGAGCGCTTTCGGCGCGAGGGGGGCGACCTGCACGCCGCTCAAAGACTTCTTGACGAGAGCTTTTCGCTTGTGCAGAGCTATCTGAGTGCTCTCAGGGACGCCGATCTTGCTCGCACGTATCGTGCTCCCGACGGCAAGACCCGAACTTTAGGAGAACTCTTTCAGATGCTCTTGGAGCATTGGTTCTATCACGCGGGGCAGATCGTATACGTGCGGTGTCTGTGGGCCGGGATTCCTTCTCAGTCTTGAGAGGGCTTTCGTGGCTCCTCGGGCAGGATTCGAACCTGCGACCCACCGGTTAACAGCCGGTTGCTCTACCGCTGAGCTACCGAGGAATTTCGCATTATTATAGCATAG
>CAZODX010000006.1:0-926 GCA_964578715.1 uncultured Thermotogae bacterium
ATACTCGGCCTCATAGTGCATCTCGTGGGTTCGGATCTGGATCTCCAAGGGATCGGCTTCGTTGTTGAGCACTTGGAACGCGAGTGTTTCCGAGGCCCCTCGGGGCAGGGCAAGATCGAACTCGATGTTCGAGATGAGCAGCGCCTGGGCCGGGATGATTCCCAGCCCTATCCCAAGAGCCACGACGCTGAGAATGCGACAGATCGTGCGGCCCATAGCGCATCAGTCAATATC
The DNA here is from genome assembly GCA_964578715.1 of uncultured Thermotogae bacterium. Lineage (GTDB taxonomy): Bacteria > Bipolaricaulota > Bipolaricaulia > RBG-16-55-9 > DRXL01 > JANXCC01. The sequence goes on from CAZODX010000006.1 coordinate 235, forward strand.
GGTGATCTTGCCTTGGAGCATCAAGGCGCGCATGAGATCGTGCTCGGTCACCCACTTCTTGGAGAGCAGGATCTCGCCGAGCGTCCGGGAGCCCCCTTCTTTCTTTTGAATCTCGATGGCTTGGTTGAGCTTCTCCGGGGTCAGCTTCCCTAAATCGCACAAGATTTCGCCGATCTTCTTCTTGCGCTCAAAATACTCCTCGATGATCGAGAGGATGACGGAGCTCTTGCTGCGACGTTCTCGTTCTGCTTTCGCCTCCACTTGCTTGATGAGATAGAGATCGTCCTTGGTGTAGTAGATCGTGATCTGCATGGCATTCAGCCCCCTTGTGCACTATAAGATATTGCACTATATCAAAGAGCGGGGCCTTTGTCAAGGTGAAAATACGATATCCAAGGGGATGGCTTATCGCGAGGCGAGCGTGTAGATCAACGTGACGCGGTAGTTCCCGTCGCGGTGCTCTGCCCCCAAGCGCACACGGTAGTCCACAGGGATCAGATGCTCCCCGACGGGGCCGCGGGCGATGGTCTGGTCGTACACGGTGACAGGCACATAAGGCCCGTGGGCCGCGCGGACTTCAAGGTCGCTCACGGGTTTGCGATAGGTGCCGTCGTCGCTTGGGCCCATATCGGGTTCTTGGGCGCGGACGCGCAAGGCCCACGGGACGTTGCTGCGGGCTATGAGTTTCAGGG
>CAZODX010000006.1:936-15696 GCA_964578715.1 uncultured Thermotogae bacterium
TCTCCAAGCTCAAAGCTAGGCCGCACACGCCCATCACTGCTACGAGCGCCCATATCTTCTTCATGGTCCTTTGGCAGCCCAGCCACCATGAGCAGTGTGGTGCACTGTCGTAGGTCTGTGGCTTTGCGTCCCGCGCTTTCGCGCGGTTTGCCTTTGTCAGGACCGTCGTGTGGGCTGCGCTCCTGCACCTCCTTCTCAGAGATAGAATAACTATAGCACAAGGTGATCACATTGTCAAGAGGGGGGAAGTCTGGGTATCTCCCCTATACGAATGTAGTGTTGGTTACACTGGGTGGATGTGTTTGTTAGGGCCCACCAAAGAGGAAGCGCAGTTCGACCCCGAAGCGCCATTCGAGCCCGGAGCCGCCGGGGCAGTCGGGCCCAAAGCAGATCTCGGTGAACGCCCGGAAGAACGCAAGCTCAAAGAGCGATTGAAAGACTTGCCTGCGGAAGGAGAACGCGCCTCCTCCAGCCCCCGGAGGGGGCGGATCGGCCAAGAGCGTCAGACTGCGCCACTGGAAGAAGTTCCAGTGCAACGAGAGCTCAATGGGCAGGAACGTCAAGAAGACCGAAGGCGCAACGAACTCGAACGTCGAGCTGACCGTCATGCGCAGGCGCAGATCTGCCGTGGGGACGTTCACTTTTACGGCAAGCGCGGGGATGAGTTTCTTCAGCCCGCTTGGTGTAAAGAGCGTCATCATGCTGAACGACGCGATGTCCAACGCATAAAACTCCGCAGCGACGACCTCTTCGGTGAAGAGAAAGGGCGCGATGACGACGCGATCGGGCTCGCGCTCGCTGAAGGTGTCGAGCTTCACGATTCTCGGCTCAAACCCGAAGGGCTCATTGACGATGGGCAATTGATCTAAGTCCAAATCTTCGATGACTTGGGTGACGCCAAACCCCGTGTAGCTAGCGATGGTGAACCATTCTGTTTTGGCCGCGGCTTCGACGACGAGCCCCACTTCTAAAGATGGGCTCTGGTTCTCTAAGATTAACTCAACCCCAATGGAGACCCCCCCAAAGCTCAGCGCGGCGACCAGCTCGTTGCGATAGAACGTAAAACCGTTAATAAACGTCAAGCGATTGCGGGCCGACAGGGGATTGACGTTCACAGAGGCGATGAACTTCTGCCAGCGCAACAGACTAATATCGAACTTCGTATCGGTGGCAAAAGCAGCCTCGGCAACGCTGATGCGTGAGAGAATGCGAAACTCTGCATTCAGAAAGTACGGGGCAACGTTATTGAAGCTCAGCTCGCTGATAAAGCGCCCCAACACCGACTGCCCCAGCGTTATCTGTCCCAGGGAAGCGATCACAAGAAGAGCACAGAGTACACATCCGATGCTGCGCCGTATCTGGTTCATACGGCATAGACTCTATACGGGCTGATCAAGACTGCCAAGGAAGCCCGTACAGGGTATGCCTGGCTTCGGTCTGGCGAGAAGGTGACCGCTGTCTCAGCTCAGTAGAGGCGCGAGCACTTCCTCCAGCGTGGGGTGGCCGATCTCTTGAAGTTCATAGAGCACGCGTGTCGTGGGCACGTCGAATTTGATGAGTCTCTTCAGATCGATCGGGGTGCCGATGATGACCGCATCGCAGTCGGTGCGCTTGATCGTCTTCGCTAAATCTTTGATCTGCTCCTCGCCGTAGCCCATCGCCGGCAGCAGTTTCCCGATATGCGGATATCTCTTGAACGTCTCGGCGATAGAATTGACAGCGTAGGGGCGCGGGTCGACGAGCTCTTTGGCGCCGTACTTTTCGGCAGCGAGCGTCGCGGCGCCGTAGGGCATCTCGCCGTGGGTGAGCGTCGGCCCGTCTTCAATGGCTAAGACGCGCTTGCCCTCGATCACCGATGGATCTTCGACGAAGATTGGAGAGGCTGCTTCGATAATCTTTGCTTTGGCATTGAATTTTCTGATACTCTCGCGCACGCGCTCCACTTGGGCCCGCGAGGCCGTATCTACTTTGTTGATCACGACGACATCGGCGAGCAAAAGATTGATATGTCCGGGATAATACGTCACTTCGTGTCCGGCGCGCAACGGATCAGCAACGACGATATTGATATCGGGCACAAAGAACGGGAAATCGTTATTACCCCCGTCCCAGACGATGACGTCGGCCTCGCGCTCGGCCATACGTAAAATCTTTTCGTAGTCTACCCCGGCGTAGACGACCGTGCCCCGTGCCAGATGGGGCTCGTACTCTTCGCGCTCCTCGATAGTGCAGTCATATCTGTCTAGGTCTTTGAAGCTCGCGAAGCGCTGGCATTCTTGCTTCACTAAATCGCCGTAGGGCATGGGATGTCGCACTACCACGACGCGCTTGCCGTGCTTGCGCAAGATATCGGTGACGCGTCGGGTCGTCTGGCTCTTGCCCGATCCGGTGCGTACGGCGGTGACGGATATGACGGGCTTCTTTGATTTGAGCTGGGTGGATTTGGGGCCAAGGAGCATGAAGTCCGCGCCGGCGGCCATGGCCCGGCTCGCCCGCTCCATCACGTACTGATGCGAGACGTCGCTGTACGAGAAGACGACAAGATCGATGTCGTGCTTGGCGATCAGCTCGACGAGGTCGTCTTCGGACTCGATGGGGATGCCCTTGGGGTAGAGCTTTCCTGCGAGCTTGGCGGGATAGCGCCGGTCGTCGATATCTGGGATCTGGGTTGCCGTAAAGGCGACGACTTTATAGTTTGGGTTATCACGGAAGTACACGTTGAAGTTGTGAAAATCGCGTCCAGCGGCGCCCATAATGAGAACACGCTTCATGGGTATCACTCCCTAGGTGTTGCGCTCAGCATACTGTGAGATAAGTGCCGAAATGGGTCTTGCAATCTTATCAAATTTGGGGCATCCTGTCAACGCGGTGCGATATTTGCAAAGCGCCGTGAGATGATTTATGCTTGGCTGTGCTATGAATCTCCAGAACAAAGTCGCTCTTGTGACTGGCTCCAGCCGTGGGATCGGACGAGCGATTGCGCTCGAACTGGGCCGGCGCGGCGCCGATGTGATTATCAATCATAGGCGCAACAGCACCCGCGCCAAAGCCGAAGCCGTCGCCCAAGAGCTCCAACACGTGGGACGACGCACTCTCGTCATCAAAGCCGACGTCGCAGACCCTCAGGACGTCGCCCAGATGTTCTCTCTCATTCAGAGCGAGTTTGGCAAGCTCGATATCTTAGTGAATAATGCGGCTTCTGCAGTCTTTCGCCCGTTGCTGCAGCTAGAAGAGAAGCACTGGGAGCACGTCTGGGACGTCAATCTGCGCGCGATCAATCTTTGTATCAAGCATGCGGTCCCCTTGATGTCCACAGGTGCAATCGTGAACATCACGAGCTTGGGCAGTATCAAATATCTGCCGAACTACGGGGCGCTTGGCGCAGCAAAAGCCGCGATTGAATCGCTCACGCGCAGCTATGCTGTGGAGCTAGCCCCGGCGATTAGAGTGAACGCCGTCTGCGGCGGGCTCGTAGACGAGACGGGTTTCAGCGAGATGATGCCCCAAGACGAGAAAGAGCGCATCGTGCGACTGACCCCCGCCGGCCGGATGGTTCAACCCGAAGATATTGCGAAAGTCGTGGCGTTCCTCTGCAGCGACGACGCCGAGATGATCCGTGGACAGAGCATCATCGTTGACGGTGGCTTGATCTTGGGATTACTGTCGTGAACGTCGTTACCAACACCAAGACCCTCAAAGATCTCGAGTACGGCAGGCTCAAGGAGATCTTAAAGAGCTTTGCGTGCTCGGAGTTGGGGCGCGAGCTCATACACAACTTGCGCCCCTCGGCGGACTTGCAAGTTGTGCAACGGGAGTTGGACCGTGTCGAGGAGCTACGCACCGCGCTCCTCGAAGTCGATCTCTCTGTTGGGGCCTTTGAGGATATTCGCCCGTTGCTCCAGCGTGCGCATCAGACGACAGCCCTCAACGGTGTGGAGTTTCTCGCTATTGCGAAGGCGCTCTTCCAGATGCGCCGCTTGCGCGAGCGGCTCTCCAAGCTCGATCGCTTTCCCAATCTGCGTGAGCTGGGGGAACGCCTAGAGATCTTCCGCGAGCTCGAAGAGAATATCTCGCGGGTCTTCGACGACAAGGGCGAGATACGTCCTACGGCCTCGCCGCGATTGCGCGAGCTTACTGCTCAGAAGCGTATTTTAGAAGAGCGCGTCCAACGCTATCTCCACGCGCTCATTCAATCAGGCCAACTGACAGGAGTCCTGCAAGACACGGTCATCACGCGGCGCTCCGGGCGTTTTGTTATCCCCATCAAGAGCGCCGCGCGCCATGAGCTCGATGCCGTCGTCCACGACAGCTCTGACTCCGGCCAGACGCTCTACGTTGAGCCGACGTCCGTCGTCGCCGATAACAATCAGATCCGTGAACTTGAGGGCGAGATCCGCGATGAGCAACTGCGCATCCTGCGCGAGCTCACCGCGAAACTCCAAGCCGAAACCCGCAAGCTCGAAGAGACCCTCAAAGCGTTCGCATACTTTGATATGCTCTACGCCAAGGCGCAGTTCGCCATTCACCTGCGCTGCAGCCGCCCACGCCTGACAACCCATGGCGAGCTCCATCTCATCGAAGCCCGCCATCCCTTGCTCGATCAGACGACCGTAGTTCCCATCGATATTCGTCTTGGGGCGCCATTTCAAGGGATGGTCATCACCGGGCCCAACACCGGGGGCAAGACCGTCTCCCTCAAGACCATTGGGCTGTTGACGCTCATGGCGCAATCGGGCATACCCATCCCCGCGGCCCCCGATAGCACCATCGTGCTCTTCCAGAAAGTCTTCTCTGATATTGGCGATGAGCAGTCGATCCAGCAGAATTTGAGCACCTTCTCGGCCCATATGAAGAATCTCATTGGGGTCTTGCAGCATGCTGATGCGCAGACGCTTGTGCTCATCGACGAGTTAGGCGCAGGGACTGACCCGACGGAAGGGGCGGCGCTGGGGATCGCGCTTCTTCAGGCACTTTTGGATGCTGGCGCCACCGTGATCGTCACGACGCATTTTAGTACGATCAAGCACTTTGCGTATCAGCATCCCAAGCTGAAGACATGCTCTGTGGCGTTCGACGTCGAGACGTTGGCGCCGACCTACAAGATCGTCGAGGGAGTTGGCGCAAGCAACGCGTTCGTCATTGCGGAGCGTCTGGGATTGCCCCCACGCGTCATCGCTTTGGCGCAGACGCACTTAACAGAGGGCCAGGTGCGCGTCGAAGATATCATTCAGAAGCTCCAGCAAGAGCGCAGCGAGCTGGCTCAGGAGCGCGTGGCGCTCCTCCAGCGTGCCCGCGAGCTGGAGGAGCTCAAAGTAGAATATCATACTAAGCTCGACGAGCTGCGTCGTCGCAAAGAAGAAGCTTTCACTGAAGAGTTGCGTCGGCTTGAGCAGCTCCTCAAGCAAGCGCGGGGAGCTCTCGAAGAAGCCTTACACGCGGCAAAGCAGCGTGCCGACGAGGAGCGCTTGCGCGAGAAGCTGAAAGCCGTGCAAGAGCTTGGAGGGCGCCTTGCCGAAGCGGGGCGGCAGCTCCGTCAAGAGCCCCTTGAGATGCCTATCCCCTTGGAGCAACTGCGTGAGGGGCTGCCTGTGCAATTTCGCGGCTCCAAGAAAGTCGGCACGGTGCGCAAGATCGTCAATCCTGAGCGCATTGAAGTCGACGTAGGCGGGTTACGCTTGTGGGCGAAGCTCTCTGATCTAGTTCAGCCTTCGGGGACGACGCTCAGCGAAGCGGAGCGGCGCAAGATCTCGGTCCACTTCGATGCTGCTTCTGCGCCTGCTCCATCGCTTGAGCTCAATGTGCGGGGCATGACCGTCAGCGAAGCGATTCGTGAGCTCGATCTCTATTTGGATCGCTTGGTGTTAGCGGGGCTGACGCGCGGGTATATCGTGCATGGCAAAGGCACAGGGGTCTTGCGCCACGAGATCAGAAAGCACTTAGCGACGCTGCCCATCGTGAAGCGCTTTGAGTCGGCACCGCCCAGCCAAGGTGGCGACGGCGTGACGATTGTCGAGCTGAACGAATGAATCGAGCTTTCCATTCACTTGACAAAAAACAAATTTGTTGTATAACATTTTTGTTGTACAACATCTTTGTCGTTAAATGGGTGATGGAAATGAGAATCGTAATCGGACCACCTGTGTGTGGAGAGGAGCTTTGGGATCGTGAGGACGAGATCAATGCGCTTTGGAAAGCTTTAGAGACAAGTTCAGTGTTATTGACGGCACCGCGACGCTTTGGCAAGACAAGCGTGATGCTCAACCTAGTTGATGAGCCCCGTGAGGGCTGGCAGGCCTTTTACTTCGACCTAGAGGGGATGGCGCAACCGGAGGAGTTTATCGCAGAGGTCGTGTTGACATTGCTCCGTGAGCGTAAGCTGCCTCATCTGGCGCACAAGCTTAAGAAATCTATCGGCAATCTCGTTGGCCGTATTGAGGAGATCGGGATTGCTGAGTTCAAGCTCTCGCTGCGGGAAAGATTGGCCATCGCTTGGCAAGAAAAAGGGAGAGAACTCATCGAGCTATTGAAAAGCTTAGAGACAAAAACCATCATCATTGTTGACGAGCTTCCTCTGTTTCTCAATCAAATGGTTAAGAAACAAAACGATGGATCGGCACGAGAGTTTCTCTCATGGCTCCGTAGCTTACGGCAGGCGCCAGACCTCCACGAGAAAGTTCGCTGGGTTACCGGCGGCTCTATTGGAATCGAGAAGGTTCTTCAGCGCGTCGGTGCTGGCACTCAAGAGATCAATGATTTAGAGCGCATTCATGTAGGCCAGTTTTCGGAAGATTCTGCCCGCGGGTTCATCAAGGCCCTTCTGCAGAGCGCAGGGGTTCGGCGGGTTCCAAGGAAAACCCTCGACAAGTTCCTTGAAGTCGTAGGTATTCCAATCCCATTCTTCATCCAGATTCTCGTACGCGAGAGCCTCAACGAGATGGAGCGTCAAAACAGGCGCACGCTCTCCGAAGAGATGATCGAGAGGGCCTACAAAGAGGGTGTGCTGGCTGCGTACAATCGAACTTACTTTGAGCACTACTACGAACGCTTGCAAGACTATTACAGCCCTGAGTTAGCTGATGTTGCCAAGACGCTCCTGACAGAGATTGCCCGCCAGAAATCGCTTACGAAAGAAGCGCTTTGGACTCAGTTTCAAGCCCAAACGCAAGGGCGAGGCGACGAGGACACCTTCAGCTATCTGCTCTCGGATTTGGAGAACGATTTCTATATAACTTGTGACCGCAATCGCCAGACTTTTCGATTCGCCACTAAGGTCTTACAAGATTGGTGGCTGCGCTACCACGCGCCCTAAAAGGGGGCCCAATGGCAGGGTTTTCCAAGTATACTCCATCCTTAGAGTCACCGGAAAATCTCCAGAAATTTCTGGTAGGGCGCGAATCGCTCGTCAAGAGATTACTTCAGGCCATTGAGGAGGCAGGCGGGCGCAAGAGCGTCCCACACTTTTTGCTCATCGGGCCGCGCGGCATCGGCAAGACGCATCTGCTCTTGTTGCTCTATCACACCGTCAAAGGGGCTATTAGCTGGAGCGGAGCCTTTCAGAACCTTTCAAAACTGTGGGAGCCGATCTTGTTCTCCGAAGAACAGTACGGGGTCGGATCGCTGACAGACCTGTTGCTCGAAGTTCTTGCGCGATTGAAGGAGCAGGCCTCGGATGAAAAGCTAGAACGATTGCTCACGCACCTGAAAGACGTCAGGGTTCCCGGCGAAGCCGAGCGTGAAGCGATCTTAGAATATCTGGGCAAGCGCCGGAACGAGACGGGCAAGCGCTTCCTGCTCTTGCTCGACAACTTGCAGATGATCTTGAGCAGCTTTTCGGAAGAAGACCAGAGCCGGCTGCGCAGCCTCTTGATGAGTCATGATCTCTTTATGATCATCGGCAGTGCCCCCACGCTCTTTGCTGCCGTTCTCGATTACAAAGCCCCTTTCTATAACTTCTTTGAGATCGTTCGGCTTCAAGAGATCAGCAAAGATGACGACGTTGAAGCGCTCTTGAAGAAGCATCTCGAACACGACAGGCGCACAGATATTTTAGGGAGATTCGACGAGTATCGTCCGCGGATCCGCGCGATTGTGCATCTGACTGGTGGCAACCCTCGGCTCATCTTGAGTCTCTATCAGATTTTCACTCAAGGCGAGATTGTAGAAGTCGAGCGGGCGCTGCTCAGACTGCTCGACGAGCTGACGCCCTACTTCCAAGATCGCATGAATCAGCTTTCGGAGCAACAGCGCAAGGTGATCGAAGCGATGGCTCTGGCTGATGGCCCCTCGACACCCACAGAGATCGCGCAATTGGCTCACCTGGATGTGGATGTTGTCACAGCGCAGCTTCAGCGTTTAAAAAAGCAGGGCTATGTGCGCAGTTACTACAAGGAGAAGGGCCGGCGAGAGACGCTTTATGATATTTCTGAGCAGCTCTTTCGGCTGTGGCGGCAGATGCGGGTAGAGGCGGGGCGGCGACGGCTGGGCTTCATCGTGAGCTTTCTCAAGATTTGGTTTACCGAAGAGGAGATCGCTGAAATCATCAAGAAAATTGTTGATGATATGGTCTCTAGGCTGGAGCAAGCCGAATACGAACGAGCAAGGGAGATCATAGATAAGCTCTCTTACTATCAGGAAGTCGCTCCGGCTGGCTTGCAGCCTCTAATCCACTATCAGCGCGTCTTTGGATTGATGGGTGTAGGTGATCTGGCAGAAGCGGAGCGCGAGCTTCAAGAACGAGAGTCTCACAGCGAAGAAGACAAAGAGCTGCTGGCGTTCACGTGGTACAACCTGGGTGTTGCCTACAGCAAGAAGGGGGAGTATGACCGAGCGATTGAGGCTTTTACTCAAGCCCTTAAGACTGTTGGTGAAAAATGGTACTTAAGGTGCTTATACTTGGTTAACAAGAGCAGGGTATCCTTCTTATTAAACAAAAAAGCTGAAGCTCTCAAAGATGCTGAAGAGGCTCACTGTCTTGCTACACAGCACCAATATAGCAAAGCTGTTCCTGATACAGCATTGTGGCTCCTTATGCTTCAGCTAGATCTTTCGCAAGAGCAGGTCCATCAGGGGAATGAGACGAAAGCCCTTGAGCATTATCAAAAGGCTCTAGGATACCTAGCGCAAGGAGCCTTCCCAGAGCAGGCCCAAGATATGCTCATCGCTTATTTTAAAGAGCTTCTCTTCACGAAGGCACTGGGACTTGCGGAGAAGGCGCTTAACCTCCTAGAGGCCCAAGGCCACGAGTGGGTTGAGCTGATGCGCCCCTATCGCGCCGCTTTGGACTACCTGAGGACCAAAGACAAGGCTATTCTCAACAGGCTCTTCCCTGAAATCCGCCAGATCGTCGAAGAGATGGTTGCTCAAGTCGAGGGTAAGCAAATAGAAGAAACTCGCTAACCCAATGCCCACGCCCAGACGAACTCTCTCCATCGGCCCCACTGAGCTTTGAGTCTTTGTGTGCGCACAGAGATCTCGGCGTGCCCTGGCTCTGTAAGCCGGACGGCGATCTCGCGCAGCGCCGGAGCCGGACGCGTTCGCTGGGCTTTGATAGTAGCTTCTTTCAGCGCCCAGAAGACGAGCAATCCCTCCGACTCTTGCTCGGTAAAGCCATGCGCGAGCTGAACGCGTTCGTGGTCTGTGAGCACGCGCTCTGCAAGATCAGAGCGCACAGGACGAATGCGCTGTAAATCTACCCCGATAGATCCGTGTGGCGCAAGCCCGGCAAGACCGTGCCCGGCGCTGTGCGCGATGGAGATGCAAAACCTCTCCCCCAGCCCCTCCCCGACGCGGGAAGGAGGCCAGGAAGGTAGGTCTGCATACGGCGCACCGTTCACGTCATTGAGAATCTCGATCTGAGAGAGAGCCAACTCTTGCCCTGTTTGTTCGTGAAAATACTTTCGAATCAGCTCTTTGGCGGCCCGGCGCCCGGCCAACCAATCGTGGCGTCGTTGCGGTGCTGTGATCCTCTCATATATGCGCAGCTCCTCCAGGGTCAACCAGCGAGAGGATGCTGGGAAGGGACACGGAAAAGCGAGATGCACACGCACGATGCTTTGTGTCATCGTAGGTCCTTCTTCAACACCTTGCCCACGATGCTCTTAGGGAGTGATTCACGAAACTCGACGATCGTGGGCACTTTGTACTTCGCCAAGTGCTCCGCGCAGAACGCTTTGATCTCGTCAGCGGTCGGGCTTGTCCCAGGTTTGGGGACGATGAGCGCTTTTACGGTTTCGCCGCGGTAAGGATCGGGCACCCCAATGACCGCTGCTTCGAGAACTTTTGGGTGTTTGTAGAGAACTTCTTCGACCTCGCGTGGGTAGACTTTCAAACCCGAACAGATGATCATCTCTTTCAAACGATCAACGATATAGAAATAGCCGTCTTCGTCCATACGGGCGAGATCTCCTGTGTGGAGCCAGCCGCCGCGCAGCGTGTGCGCCGTTTCTTCGGGGCGATTCCAGTAGCCGGCCATCACCTGCGGGCCTTGGATGACAAGCTCGCCGATCTCTCCGACTGAGAGTTCTCTATCTGTGGTGGGATCAACGATCTTCGCGTCGGTGTCTGGGAAGGGGATGCCGATGCTCCCCGACACTTGCTTCCCGTAGAGCGGGTTGCAGTGGGTCACCGGGGAGGCTTCGGAGAGCCCGTAGCCTTCGACGAGCACCGCGCCGGTCAGCTCTTCGAAGCGCCGTTTGACTTCCAAAGGGAGCGGGGCGGAGCCGCTGATACACGCCTTGATCGAGTTCACGCGATAGTCCTTGACGCGCGGATGGTTAGCGATCGCGGCGTAGATTGTGGGAGCGCCGGGGAAGAGCGACGGGCGCTCGCGATCTATAATCTTCAAGAGCTCATCGATGTGGAAGCGCGGGACCAAGATAAGCGCGGCAGCAAGGGCCATGGAGAGATTGAGCGCGACGGTCATGGCATAAACGTGAAAGAGCGGGAGCACGCACAAGCACGTCTCTTGGGCAACGCGGGCCCGAGGGAACCACGAGCAGGCCTGCAGCGTGTTCGCTACGAGGTTCTTATGGGTGAGCATGGCTCCTTTGGGGATGCCCGTCGTCCCGCCCGTATACTGAAGGAGCGCGATATCAGTAGGGCGCACGGAGATCTCCGGAGGATGCGCCGGGGCGTTGCGAATCAAATCAGAGAAGAGATAGACGCGTGGGGGGATGGGGCGAATCCTCTTGGGGCGCTCTTTGAGCAGATACCCCAAGCGCAATAATCCCGGAAAGAACTCTTGAACCCCTGTGACGATGATGCGCTTGAGATTTGTCTTCCCTTGGACGTGTAGGACTTTTTCGTAGAAGCGATCGAGAGTGATAAGCGTCTCAGCGTGCGAATCCCCCAAGATCACGTGGAGCTCGTCTTCAGTGTAGAGTGGGTTGGTCTGGACGACGGTGAGCCCTGCTTTGAGGGCCCCGTAGAACGCGATGACAAATTGCGGGATGTTGGGGAGCATCAGCGAGATCTTTTCCCCGGGCTGAGCCCCGATTTGTACCAGTGCTGCGGCGAAGCGGTCGACGAGCTCGCGCAACTGCCCATAGGAAACCCGTTGCCCAAAGAAGACGAGCGCTGGTGCTTTTTCGTGCTTTTCTGCGGAACGGTCGAGAAAGTCATAGAGCGGCTTCTCCGGGTACGTCAGGGTGGGCGGGATGTCCTCGGGATAGTTGCGGAGCCAGGGCTTCGCCGTCATGGAGGTTCACCATGTGCATGATAACACACATGGCACTCTTCGTGCAAGACGGCTTTGACCTGAAAACGCTCTCATGCTATACTGAGCTCAATGAAAGCACTCTTTGCTATCGCTGGGGTAGTGGCGCTCGATCAAATCAGCAAGGCGCTGGCATTCAGGGTGTTGGAGCCTGGCCGACCTGTCGAGCTCATAGATGGGTTCTTGCGGTTGACGCTCACGTCCAATGACGGTGGGGCGTTCGGGCTCTTTCAGGGGTTTGGCGGCGTGATCGCGGTGCTCGCGGCCCTTGTGAGTGTAGGGATTATCGGGCTGTTGTTGTGGGGGCCGCCGCAGCGCCGCGCTATGACCATCGGGCTGATCGGCATTGCCGGGGGAGCTTTAGGGAATCTGATAGACCGTGTCACCCGCGGGGCGGTGATCGATTTTCTCGAACTGCGCTGGCAGAACTTCAGTTGGCCCGTCTTCAATCTTGCCGATACCGCGATCGTCATCGGGACGGGGTTTGTGCTTGTAGCCCTCTTCGTTGCGGAGCGCCACGGCGCTGGTGAGCCCCAATGAAGGGAGTCTTCATTGTCTTTGAAGGGATTGACGGCTGCGGGAAGTCTACGCAACTGCAGGCTCTCTCGGAGCGCCTACGGTCATACGGGATACAACCGTTGGTGGTGCGCGAGCCCGGCGGCACCCCCATCGGGGAGCAGATCAGGCAGATTTTGTTAGAGCGCGAGATGGAGCCCCTGACAGAGCTCTTGCTCTATGAAGCATCGCGCAGCGAGCTGACAAAGACGGTTTTGCGCCCAGCGCTTGAGGCCGGGCAAGTCGTATTGGCAGATCGCTTCGCCATGGCGAGCTTGGCCTATCAGGGCTATGGCCGAGGCCTTGATTTAACGCTGGTGCGTCACTTGAATAGAATAGCGACCGAGGGGCTAGAGCCATCTATGACGGTGATATTAGACGTTCCCGTGGAAGTCGCGTTGGCGCGCAAGAGCCGTGCGTCTGATCGTCTTGAGCGTGCCGGGGTGCAGTTCCATGAGCGGGTGCGCCAGGGGTATCGCCAACTGGCGCAGCAGACCCCACACAGCTTATTATTGGACGGGACGCGCCCCGTAGCGGAGCTGGCCGAGCAGATCTGGAACGCGGTGCAATCGTTATTCCAGTTCCCAAGTCGGGTGCAGAACTTCAAGCTTCAAGGAGGAGGATAGAGTATGGAATTCTCATGCGGACGGAATGAGTTTCTCGCAGGGGTGAAGACGGTCAGTCGCGCCCTGGGGCGGGCTACGAGCATGCCCATCTTGGCCGGGATCAAGCTCGAAACCAAGAAGAATCAATTGACGTTCTACGCGACCGATCTTGAGCGTGCTATCTGGTGCTCCGTCCCAATAGAGAACCGCGGCGGCGACGAGGCCCTTGTGCTCAACGGCGAATTGTTAGTGAAGATCGCCAATACCCTGCCCGCTGATACCGTCACGGTGAAGACGATCTCCGGCACGGGCAAGGTCGAGATCACCTCTGGTGGGGCGACGTTCGATCTCTTCAGGCTTTCGCTGGAGGATTACCCTGAAGTGCCGTCTCTGCCGGAGAGGCCCATCTGTGTTTTGGGGAAGTCTCAGCTGGAGCGCAGCTTAGAGCTTGTTGCCTATGCGGCGCTCCCGGCGCGCGAGACGTCTCGTTTGAGCTTGACCGGCGTCAATATGGTCTTGGAGCGAGAGACCCTCAAGGTCGTGGCGACCAACGGCTATCGCTTGGCGCTCAAGGCGGAGACGCTTGCCCAGAAGGCCTCCCGGGAGGGGGAATTTCTCGTCGCTGCCGATTCCCTGCGCGATCTGGCGGGTATCTTAGCTCAGGTGAACGCGGAGACCGTCGAGGTCTATCAAGCCGAGAATTATCTCTTCTTCAAGGCCGGCTCGGTGATCTTCGTCGGGCGGCTCATTGAAGAAGCCTATCCTGACTTTGAGAAGGTCATCCCCAAGGAGAACCCCATCGGGTTATCTCTTGAGAGGAAGCGTTTCTTAGAGGCGCTGCAGCGCGCCCAGATTACAGCAGCTGAGGAGTCCGATGCGGTGATCTTGAGCGTGGAGAACTCTCTCTTGCGGGTGAGCTCCCAAGCGGCGGAGAAGGGGGAGACCCACGAAGAGCTCCCGTTAAAGAAGAAAGCGAAGCCCATCAAGATCAGCTTTCGCGCAGAGTATCTGATAGATGCGCTGAAGCGCTTGGAGAGCGATGAGGTGACGTTATGGTTGGCGGATGCGGAGAGCGCGGGGCTGCTTGAGCCGGGAGATAGCGAGGCCGATCAGGGCTTCTTGTACGTCTGTATGCCCATCAGAATGGACTTCTAGTCGTTCTTGCGCCTGCGCAAGAATGTCGGGATATCCCAATCATCGGAGCGTGCGCGGTCCTTGCGGATGCTGCGCTCGACCTTCTCGATGAGTTCTTCTTCGTCCTCTTCTTCAAGAAGATCGATGCCACGCTCGATCTTCTCTTCTTTGGAGAGCTCTTCGCGCTCCTTGAACCCCGTGGCAATGACGGTGATGCGCACGCGCTCAAACCCCTCCCGCACGACCGCGCCAAAGAAGATATCCGCTTGGTCGGAGAGCGTATCCCGGATGAGTGAAGCCGCTTCGGTGACCTCTTCAAGGGAGAGATCTGGCCCACCGGTAATATTTAAGATGAGCTTTTGTGCGCCTTCGATGGAGCCCTCCAAGAGTGGGCTTGTGATCGCATTGCGTGCGGCGTCGCGGGTGCGGTTCTCGCCCTCTCCTTCGCCAATGCCCATGAGCGCCGTCCCGGCGTTGCGCATCGTCGCTTCAATATCGGCAAAGTCGAGATTGATCATCCCGGGTGTTGTGATGAGATCGGAGATCCCTTGGATGCCCTGACGCAAGATGTCATCGGCGAGCTCGAAGGCTTTGACCAAGGGCATCTCCGGCGGAGCGACCTTCAGCAATCGGTCGTTGGGGATGGCAATGAGCGTGTCGACGTACTGTTTGAGCTCTTCGATGCCCTTTTTTGCGCGTTCGGCGCGCAGGCGCCCCTCGAACGAGAAGGGCTTTGTGACGATAGCCACGGTG
>CAZODX010000006.1:15706-17430 GCA_964578715.1 uncultured Thermotogae bacterium
ATCACCGGCGAGGCCCCCGTGCCGGTGCCGCCGCCCATTCCCGCCGTCAGAAAGACCATATCTGTGTCTTCTAGGAGAGCAGCAAGCTCGGCCTCGGACTCCTCAGCGGCTTTGCGCCCGATCTCGGGGTTTCCCCCAGCCCCCAATCCCGCGGTGAGCTTGGCCCCAATCTGTACAGTCCGATCGGCTTCGATAATCGAGAGCACCTGGGCATCGGTGTTGACCGCGATCAGCTCGACGTCCTTGATTTTCGCTTTCTTCATGCGGTCGACGGCGTTGCCCCCGCCACCCCCGACCCCGATCACTTTGATGCGTGCCAATCCGTTGCGGCCCATAAAACCCCCTAACCCCGGAAGAACCGATTGAGCCAGCGCAACAGCCTCCCAAACAACCCACCAAAGCCTTTAGGACGAGTCGTGCTCCAGTAGCGGCGCGATGCCTCCCGGTAGCGGTATTCTTTCGACTCGACGGCGTACTTCACAAGGCCAATAACTGTCGAGTAAATAGGGCTTTCGACGATGTCGCGCAGCCCATGAATCCCCTGAGGGGGGCGGCCGCGCCGCACCGAGATATCATAGCGCTCGGAGACAAACTCCGGCAGCCCCTTCAGGAGCGATGTCCCCCCCGTTAAGACGATCCCCGCGGGGATGAGATCCCGATAGCCCACGTCTTCGATCTCCCCCATCGCCAGATCGAAGAGCTCCTCGAGCCTGGGCTCGATGATCTTCGCGAGTTTTCTCTTCGATATGAGCTTCTTCTCTTCGCTGATGGTCGTGATCTCGATGCGCTCTTCTTCGGCAGCCTCGTCGGTGATTCGAGGCAGCCCCTCTTGGATCTTGATGCGTTCGGCCTCTTCGTAGCTGACCCGCAACCCCACAGTGATATCGTTGGTGATATGCTCGCCGGCGATGGGCAGGATCTTGCTGAACCAGATATCCCCGTCGCGGAAGATCGCGATATCGGTCGTGCCGCCGCCGATGTCCATGAGAGCGACCCCAAGTTCCTTTTCGGCTTCTGTCAGCACGGCATAGGACGAAGCCAACGGTTGCAGCACGATCTGTTCGACTTCGATCCCTAAGTTTTCGACGCAGCGGCGGATGTTGTGCACCGCGGTGATCGAGCCGGTCACGATGTGCACGTCGACTTCTAATCTCGTGCCGGTCATGCCCACAGGATCGGTGATCCCTTCTTGGCCGTCGACGATATACTGTCGTGGGATGACGTGAATCAGTTGGCTGTCCGGGGAGATCTGCACGGCTTGGGCCGTGTCGAGCACCCGCTGGACGTCTTCTACTGTGATAATGCGATTCTCACGGGAGATCGAGACTGTCCCGGAGTTGTTGATGCTGTTGATATGTTTCCCGGCGATGCCGGCGTAGACGCGCTCGATCTTGACATCGGCCATGTTTTCGGCTTCTTCGATGGCGCGTTTGATAGAAGCTGTGGTCTCGCCGATGTCGACGACGACGCCCTTCTCCAACCCATGAGAAGGGGCTTTCCCCATCCCGATGATCTCGATTTGGCCGTCCTCGACGCTACAGACGAGGGCGACTACCTTGGTAGTGCCGATGTCTAGTCCGACGATGATCTCCCCCATTCCCTCATCACCATCCTCACGGACGCGCTTGGTCGCTGACGATGAGCACGCGCTCAAATCGCAAGTCAATTCGGCGCAAGCGGCGCCCCTCCAGGGCGCTCAAGACCCGTTGAAGCCGAGCCAGTTC
>CAZODX010000006.1:17440-18180 GCA_964578715.1 uncultured Thermotogae bacterium
ACGTCATAGATGGGCAAGAAGACGTCCGGGCCGTTCCGCAAAGACAAAATCATAGTGCTCCCTTCGAATCGGACTGTTGTAATAGAATTGAGAAGAGTTCCAGGGCTGGTCATCAGGGCCTGTAAAGGGACGAGATAGAAGAGCTCGGCGAGGCGCTGGCCGCGCTCGGTCTTGATGGTCTGTGGTTCGAGCAGGACGGGCCCGAAGGATTCGTGGGCTTTGGTATAGAAGAACCCCTCGGTGTCGATCCAAAAGAGCGTCTGGCCCACGCGGGCCAGGGCCAGTGGCTCTCGCTCTATAATGCGAATATGTATGCGTCCCCATAATCTCTTTGTGACGAGAGCATCACGGACGTCGGGGAGTAGCAAGAGGGCAGCCTTGGCGGCCTGAATATCGGCCGTCAGCCAATTCATTCCCACGGTGATGGGCAAGCTCTTCAGGACCGTCTCGGCTTGGATCCTCTCACCACCCTCAACGGTGATCTCCCGTACGGCAAGGTACTTGTGCCATGGTAGCATCAGCACAAGCCCGATGACCGCTACTATAAAGAAGACTGCGCGCCGCACGTTCCCACGACGGCGAGCTCCAGCTGCAACTCCACCCCCCAGTATTTAAGCACAATCGACCGGGCGATGTCAATTAGCTGGAGGACATCGCGGCTGGTCGCCCCCCCTTCGTTGACGATGAAATTCGCATGCTTTGGGGAGATTCGCGCTCCTCCCACCCGGTACCCCTTCAAT
>CAZODX010000007.1:0-1741 GCA_964578715.1 uncultured Thermotogae bacterium
GGAGATGAGCAATATGTTCGAGGTCTTCGAGCTCGAATTCATGAGATTAGCGTTTCTTGGGGGGACGCTGGTGGGGGTGCTCGCTCCGACGATCGGGATTTTTTTAGTGCTGCGACGCTATGGGCTGATTGGGGATGGGCTGGGGCACATCGCGTTTGGCGGGGTAGCGTTTGGGCAGCTTGTCAGGGCCGATCCGATCTTGATGGCGCTGGGGTATTCTGCGCTCGCTGCGGTGGGGATTGAACGCTTGCGGGCCAGGGGGCGCTTGGGCGGCGACGTCGCTATTGCGATATTTCTGTCGTCGGGGCTGGCATTGGGGTTAGTCCTTGCGCGCCTGGCGCGACGCTCTACAGATCAGTTATGGAGCTATCTCTTTGGCAGCGTGATTGCGCTCCAGACCAGCGATGTGATCAAGCTCGCCGTGATGGCGGCTCTTGTCTTGGGGGTGATCTTCTTGGTGCGCCGCGAGCTCTTCTTCATCACGTTTGACGAAGAGACGGCGCGCGCGTCCGGGATTCGCGTAGGGTTTTATAATCTGTTGCTGGTGCTGCTGGCGGCGCTTACTATCGTCTCGGCGATCCAGATTGTAGGGTTGCTCTTGATCTCGGCGCTATTGGTGCTGCCGGTGGCAGCGGCATTTCAGCTGGCGCGCAGCTTCCGTCAGGCGCTCTTTGCGGCGATCGTGTGCAGTCTGCTTTCGGTCTACGGCGGGCTGGTTGGCTCGTACTATCTGGACACTCAGCCAGGGCCGACGATCGTCTTGGCGGCGTTGGGGCTCTTTGGGCTGGCGAGCTTGTGGCGTGCGCTGTCAGCGCGCTTTTATAGTGCGTAAGTACTCTTTGATAGTATTGAAGATCACTTGCGCGACGGTCCACTGATACATGAAGCTGCGCAGTTTCAGCTCTTCGGTGGGATTCGTGAGAAACCCGGTCTCGATGAGCACGGCGGGCATCTCGGCCCAACGAATGAAGAGCATTTGGTGTTTAATCCCGCGGTCGGTGACGCCAAGTGCTCGTGTGAGGCGCTTCTGCAGCAGCATAGCTAATGAACGGCTCTGGGGGTATGTAGGAAGAGTCGTGTCGTCGTGGACGAGGACTTCGATACCGTTGGCCGCGGGGCTGCGCGGGTGCGCGTTTGCATGGATAGAGACGAAGAGATCGGCTCTTAGGCGGTTGGCCAATCCGGTGCGCTCGCGATGGGGGACGTAGATATCTTCCGAGCGCGTCAGAACTATAGAGACTTCGTCGTCGTACAGGCCCAGCAGCCGAATGAAGCGCGCGATATTCAGATTAATATCTTTTTCGCGGGTGCCGTAATAGCCGACGGCGCCGGGGTCCCAGCCGCCGTGCCCCGCGTCTATGACCACCACAAAGCGTTTCGTCTGGCCGGTGCCGACCTGCGCCCATCCCATCAAGCAGACCAGCGCGAGCACGAAGAAGAAGATCGTCTTTGCTGTCGGTGCCTTCATGGGCCAGAGTATACCAAACCCCATAGCGCGCTGACTATGATGGGCATTACAATCGGCGCGGGGCGGGCAAGAGCATCCCCCGCGATTTGACAGACCCATCGCCCCTGGGGTATAATAAAAATGCGCGATCTATATAGAAAAGCGCGCCACTATAAACAACTCACGAAGGAGGTAGGGAATCATGCAGATGTGGCGTGGGCGTCGTTTGGGTGGTCTGGCGGGGGTGCTGGCGGTCGGGGCCTTGCTGGGGGGCTTGGGGATCGGGCTTCCTGG
>CAZODX010000007.1:1751-17853 GCA_964578715.1 uncultured Thermotogae bacterium
ATCTTGCAGCCCCCTGTTGAGGGCTTGGCCAAGCTCGTGCTGGACTACGTCCAGAAGAACGGCTTCTCTCAAGTGAAGCGCGTGCGCGCCGTCATTCCTGAGTCCTATACAGCGACCGTCGAGGCCATCGGCGCAGAAAAGATTCATATTGGGCTGTTAGGGCCATTCCAGATCGTCCAGGTTGTGGACAGTTACGGGGCTATCCCCATTGATGTCGCCAAGCGTGGGGAGAGCCTGCGTTACCGAGGCCAGTTCATGGCCCATCTGCAGGGGCCGTTCGCCAATATGCTCGACCTCAAGGAAGCCGTCATCAAGAAGCAGCCCGTGAAGTTCAGCTATGGTGGCAGCTCCACTTCTACCAGTGGCTTCCTCTTCCCCTGCAAGACCTTCAAAGACTACGGGATATTGCCCGGCGAGAATCCGACTTTGAAGACGATCCGTGCCGCCAATCACTTAGCCTCAGCGATTGCCGTCTACAAGAGGGATGTCGATGTCGGTGTGGGCTTCGACGATGTGCGCCAGAGCCTCAACACCGAGCAGACCAAGAAAGAGCTCGGCTGGAAGCCCGGCGACCCCGAGCCCAGCACTCGCGTCATCGTCATCGGCTACACCGACTGGATTCCCAACGATGGCATCGTCGCTATTAAAGCGTTGGACCCCAAGCTGCGCGACACGATCAAACAAGCGTTTGTGGAGATCATGAAGACTGATGATGGCAAGAAGTTCGCTCAAGCTGCGCTCGATGCCACGGACTTCGTGCCCACCCCCGAAGGCTACGATATGCTCAAAGCCCTCGAAGCGGTGCGCGTCGTGGCCAAGGAGATCCAGCCCAACTTGGCCAAGTGCGAGAATCAGTAAGCATTCGCGGAGGGGGCAGGGCAGTAGACTCCCTGCCCCCCTCTTTTGCGTCTTCTCCCTAGCTTTGTTTACAATAGAGCGAGCATGGCTGCGCCTATCCTGCGCGTAAAGAATTTGAGCGTGACCTACCCTGGGGTGCGCCCCGTCAAAGCCCTCGAGGACATCAATTTGGAAATCTATCCCGGTGAGTTCGTCGTTGTAGCCGGGGTCTCCGGCTCGGGAAAGTCGACGCTGCTGCGCGCGATCAACCGTCTGGCGGAAAACGACCACGCCAAGATCGAAGGAGAGATCTATTTTGACGGCATCGACGTGTTGAGGGCATCGCGGTGGCAGCTCCGTGAGATCCGCTCGCGCATCGGGTTTATCTTCCAAGAATATAACGTAGTGGAGCGACTGCCGGTGTTGACGAACGTGTTAGTAGGGTCGCTGGCGCACGTGGGATTTTTACGTTCGTTGCTGGGGCGGTTCCCCACAGAGCAGATCGAGCGGGCGCATCAAGCCCTGGTGCGTGTAGGAATTCCCCAGCCGCGCCATGGCGATCGCGCCGCGCGGCTCTCCGGCGGGCAGAAGCAGCGCGTCGGGATCGCGCGGGCCCTGCTGCAAAAGCCGAAGCTCATCTTGGCCGACGAGCCCGTCGCTTCGCTCGATCCCATCACGGCCAACGTCGTCATGAGTATCTTCAAAAAGATCAACGAAGAAGAAGGGATCACGACGATTGTCAATCTGCACGACCCGGTCTTGACGTTCAAATACGGCAAGAGAATTATCGGGCTCAAGCACGGGCGCATCATCTACGACAAGCCCATCTCTGCGATCAACCGCGAGACTTTTGAAGAAGACATCTATGGCACAGTGGACGGAGGGGGCTAGGCTCTCCGTGGCGATCTGGCTCAGGCGCTTTGGGCTTTTGGTGGGGCTTGTCTTGCTTATTGCCCTCTATGGGTGGGCTCTGCAGGGCGTCGAGTTTGATATCTCTTCTATATTTCGATACGGCGGGAAGTTCTTTGAGCTGATAGGGCGCATGTACCCGCCGGATTTCTCCGCGCTTCCACAATTAGTCCGTCCGTTGCTGCAGACCCTCCAGATGGCCACGCTGGGGACGTTCTTCGGGGCGCTGATGGCGTTGCCGTTGGTGGTCTTTGGGTCGCAGTTGGTCGTGCGTTCTGCTCTTGTGTATTGGCCTATACGCGCTTTCATGAACGTCCTGCGAACGATCCCCGATCTGCTCTATGCTGTTTTGTTCGTCGCGGCGATGGGATTTGGTCCGGCGGCGGGCGTGGGAGCGCTCTCGTTCTTCGCTTGCGCGATCATCGCCAAGCTCACTTCTGAGTCAGCAGACAATATCAATCCCAAGCCGATCGAAGCCGTCGAGGCCGTCGGCGCGGGCAAGCTCCACGTGATTCGCTACGCCGTACTGCCTCAGCTCATCCCGGCGTTTATTGATCACGTCATCTACGTGTTTGAGCTGAACGTGCGCGTCTCGGCGGTCATGGGGTATGTCGGGGCTGGGGGCATAGGGATGCAGCTGACGACGGCGTTAGAATGGCGTAACTACCCGCAGGTCCTGACGATTGCGCTTTTGATCTTCGCCATGGTGATTGTTATAGATCTCGTCGCCAATCGCATTCGCGATGCATTTGTGCAGGGGATTCGTGTGTCGCGTCCGCTGCGCTGGCTTGGGATAGGCTTCGTGACCGCGTTAATCCTATGGTCGTTCTTATCGCTAGAAGTGAGCTTGCCTCGGCTGAGAGAGGGCTTTGGATATTTTAGAAATCTTCTATGGGCGATCGTCACTGATCCGGCCACGGAGTACTTTGGGCTGGCGGTGCAGCGCATGGTGCAGTCGGTGCAGATCGCGCTGGTGGGCACGACGTTGAGCTTTCTCTTCTCGTTCCCCTTGGGGTTTTTGGCGTCGCGGCGCTATGTCGGCATTCCCCAAGCGATGGCCGTGGGCATGAAGCAGATCCCTAATGTTATTCGTGCCTTCCCCGAATTGATCTTAGCGATCTTCTTCATTGCTACATTTGGGCCGGGGCCGTTGCCGGGGGTGTTGGCCATTGCGATTCACTCCATCGGAATGTTGGGGAAGTTCAACGCTGAGATCGTCGAGAAGATCCGTAAAGAGCCTGTAGAAGCTCTGCAATCGTCTGGGGCTTCACGGCTGCAAGTCTTTCGCTACGCGATCTTGCCCCAGGTGCTCCCGGAGTTTCTTGCGCTCTTTCTCTATCGATTTGAGATCAATGTGCGTGCAGCGTCGGTGTTGGGGATTGTGGGAGCAGGGGGAATCGGCTCGCTCATCAATGAGGCGCAATCGTATCGAGCTTGGGATATCGTGGGGATCTGTCTTGTGGTGATCATCCCCACGGTGATGGCCATTGATTTCTTGAGCGCGCGTATCCGCAAGAAGCTCATTGAAGGCTAGCGGATCTCGATGCTGCCGTTTGTGGTGTCCGCAGCGATTGTGATCTTTGTCGGGGCATCGTGAAAGTTCTGCGTGGAGCCCTGGACGCGCCGGCGCTCTTGCTCGCGAAAGACGAAATTGGGGATCTGCACGCGCACGCGGCTTGTCGTGCTCTGCGCTGTGATCGAACACCCCACAGAAGGGTCATCGGGTACGTCCAGCTCAATAGAACCGTTGATGGTGCTCAGCTTGTAGTTGCCCGTGACAGCCCTGATGACGAGATCGATCTCTCCGTTGGTCGTCGAGAGAGAAGCCTCAGTGACGCCGAGATCGCCGTTGATCTCTCCATTCATAGTGTGGGCTTCCAGGCGCTGTGCTGTGAGCATATTCAGTTTGATATGGCCATTAGTCATGTGCAGCTCTGCTTGTGTAGCGTTGATCTCTTGGATATTGAGCGCGCCGTTGTGGGAGCTGAGCTTGAGTTCATACACACGCCCGCGCGGCAGCATGAGCTGGACGTCGGTCTCGAGCGAGCTGAACAGCCCAACAGACTCTTTCGGAGCGCGAAAGCTGATCCCCGTGGACGAGAGCTGAGGCGCCAGAGAGACGCTCTCGATGAGCCGTTGGGCTTCTGCTGGGCTCCACGCGCGCGCTCGCGCCTTCAGCACGATCTGAAAAGATTCTTTTTCCCAGGTCTGCACGGTCGCGCTGCCGTTCTGTAGGTCGAGCGTGACCGTAAGCGTTGCTGCTGAGGGATCGAACGTGCCGTCAAACGAGAGAGTCTTTTCGGCGCGCTCCGGGCCGATCACGTTCACCCATGATGACACTTCTGATTTGGAGACGATCAATCCCAACACAGCCGCACCAACGATGAGCGCGATTAAGTGAATGAGCTCATCCAAGAGCGCTGAGCGCGACCAGATCGCCAACACAAAACAGATCAAGAGCACGATCCCACCGGTGATGACCAAGTCCGCCCGCTCGATGGGGGTGAATGCGCCCCAATCGACATATTGCAGCGCAAGCACGAAGACCCCAATAAATATTAGAAATTCTCCCAAGCGCACCGCGCTCGATCTCATGGCTGACCTCCTTGTTGGGAGTCTGTTTCAGAGCGCGCCGGACGGGAGCGCGCCAAGCCCGAGATGAGCAACCCCACTCCCAAGATAATCAAAATCCCCGGCAGCACAAAGCGCCACGACAGCTCGAACCACCCCATCAGCGACAATCGCCATGCGATCCCGCCCAAGATCAACACGACTCCCCAGAAGAGATAATTATACGGGCTATGGATTTTCACGCTGATCACCTCCGCGCCGCGTGTACGCTAAGCCGATCAAGAGCACGCCAACAGCGATGAGAAAGACTGACCAGGGCAATTCTGGCAGATACTGTCTCACGAGCGAGTACGCGCCGATGCCGATCAAGAGCAATCCCCCGAATATGAGCCAATCTTCGGAGCGTGGGGGTGCAAGGGTTGGTGCAGGCGGGTTGGGCTGAGCAGCTCCCTGTGACTGCACATAGAGCTTGGCGATTAATAAACTCGCGATGAGCGCGCCGATGGGCCAGAGAATCCAACTTATAATGACCATCCCGACGGCAAAGCTGGGATTGACGGCATAGCGCGCGATGAGATCTCCCAGCTCGGCGAAGAAGTGCAACGGGGATTGCGACTGTTCGGTGTTCATACTATCTCCTTCCGAGAGCCGATGGCCACAGGGCCAGGGTAATAAAAGCCAGCAAGACACCAACCAGCGCAAGGAGCGGCGCGATAGCCAAGAGAAGAACAAGCACAAGGATGATCCCCGCAAACACAGCATACACTCCGACTACCGCAAGAGCCGACAGACCATGCGCCTCCTTCACTGCTAGAACGCTGAGCACCAAGCCCCACAGAAACAGCCCGATATTGCTCACCGTCTTGAGCGCTTCACCAAAGTCGCCCATATCTTTTGATAACACTGCCACAATGATGCCGACAACCCCCGGCGGCACGCTAGCGAACCCCGAGGCGCTCAACAGTTCGGCATAGCTCCCTTGGCCGCCAAAGAGCCAACTGATCCAATGGAGGGCTGCAGATAGTATTAGAGTCAGCACCAGGACGATCACTGTCGATGTCAACGCAGCTTTCAAGGGCGTGTCAAAGAAGGACATCAAGGGATAGCTTACTTCGTATGCGGTCCGATCAGTCCATGACACCAGAGCATACACAAAAGCAATGCCGACGATGAACGCGATTGCCCAAGCTATTGGCTGTTGACGTGCTGCCCTTTGTAAACCTTCATTGGGATAGAGAAAGACTTGCCAAATCAACGCGCCGATTGATAGAGGGCGATCTGATATGGGCCCTGAAGTTTGCATGGTCTGGCTCCTCCTTCCCTTTACCTCAATACCGTGGCACGGCGTGCCAGCCTCGGCGTTGAGATTCCCTAAGCTGTCACTACAGCTAATTTTTGAATTCGTGAGCGATCCGGTTGCAGCTTCTTAATAATGACATATAGGACAGGCTGATCCGGTTCCACATGGGCTCGACCTATTTGCTCACTCCAACGGTTAAATTCTTCATCGCCCTCAAGTTGCAGAATGATCCGCGCGTTGGAGGGGATCTTCGCGGCAAAGCGTGGGTGTTCACGCACGTATTTGTTGAACTCTCGAATGAGCATCCCGTGCTTGACCTCATAGGGCGATAGGCTCATGGGAACCTCCCCGCAAGAAAGCGTTCCCGATAGATCTTCCAGTTTTGCTCCAAGTCCTCCTCCGCAGCAGTCAGAGCCTCGGCAAACTCTAGGAAGATCTGCTCCTTGCTCGTTTCACCGTAGATATTATACCGATCCACATGGGCGTAGCCATGGGCGCAGTCGTAGCGGATCACAGGGCGCCACTCTCCTTCTATAAAAACCTCAAGTTGCACCGAATAAGCGATAACGTGCCCATACTCCGTCCTGTGATAATGCCGCTCTCGTGTGTCTGCAGTGCGCAAGATTTCATATCGTACTTCTCTGGCCAAGATTTCTCTTTCTTAATTCCCATACCGCGGCACGGCGTGCCAGCCCTCCAGCGCCCGCAACAGATACACAAGCTCTGGCTTGAGCTCGCTCAGCACCGTATTTGTAGCACCCCCTCGACCGAAAAGCAAATCGAGTAGCCCCGGCGCCGGCGGACGGTATTCGATCACCTCTGCTTCGGGAACTCCGGCCAAGTCGCGCGCTGCTTGGACGGCGTCTTCTAGGCTGCCCAATTGATCAATCAGCCCAAGCTGCAGGGCTTGCGTCCCCGTGTACGGCTGCCCCGTCGCCAGGTCTCGCACTTTCTCAATGGGGAGCCTACGCCCCTCAGCGACGGCGTTCACGAACTGCTCGTAAAATTCGTCAACGTACTGCTGGAGCAGCGCGCGCTCTTCGTCGCTGAGCGGGCGCAACCCACGAAAGAGATCTTTATATTTGCCAGACTTAAATATTTCGGGCTGAATGCCCAGGTTCTTCAGCAAATCTTCGATAGAGAACAGCAGCGCGATAACCCCAATCGATCCCGTCGTCGTCCCCGGATGGGCGATGATTTTATCGGCGTAGAGCGAGATGTAGTATCCCCCCGATGCTGCGACGTCGCCCATCGAGACGACCACGGGCTTTTTTGTCTTCTCTTTAAATTTTTTGATGCTCTCAGCGATTGCTTGCGAAGCCGCGACGGTGCCGCCGGGGCTGTCTATGCGCAAGACGAGAGCTTTTACAGACAGGTCGCGCTCGGCTCGCTTGAGGAAGCCTTCGACTTGGGCAGGAGTGATTCCCCCGCCGCCGAAGAGCCCAGTGTCTACGGACTCGCTGATGGCCCCACTCAACCGCACCAGCGCGACCTTGGGGCGCATGCTGAAAGCGATCTGCTGCGCCGCGACCCAGATCACATACAGAGCAACGAGAATCGCTATGACCAAAAGAACGCGCCGCCCGCGCATAGGGCACCCCCTTTATTCCTTCTTCAAGACATAGCACCATCCCTGGTGCTGCTGCATCAATAGCCTTTTGGATCGAGTCTTCTGGCCTAAGCGTCCTAAATAAGCTCTTCAAGCACAACTATAGGGACTTCCTTCACGCGCTTCCAAGCAGGCTCATTGGTCAGCAGGGCGTCTACCCTGTGAACAAGCGCAGTTGCAATGTGAATGGCATCAGGGGTCTTAAGGCGATACCGAGCACGCAACCGTGCAGCTTCTTGAGCTATGGTCGCCGTGACAGTCACTAAGCGTAACCGTGAATGCAGCAATGTTTCCTGGTATTCACGAGCGAGGGCTTCATCGTGTTCGCGCAAGGGTTTAACCAGCACTTCTAGAAGCACGATAGTTGAGGCATAACACGTGATCCTTCCCTCATCAATGGCATCAACGATAGGAGTAAGCAAGGAAAGGTAGCGCGGCTCCTCTTCGATATAGTAGATGAGCGGTGCACTATCCAGCGCAAGCGTTGCGATGCCAGTCAACGGTTCCACGAGCGGCGCTCCCTGCGCAGATAAGCATGAACATCTTCAGTACGCCACAGATCTTTACCCTTACCACGAAGCTCCGCGAGCTTCCGAAGCTTGGAGGGCTTACGAATAACGATCTCCTGCTCTGTCTCAGTCACTTCTAGAAGCTGGGAAGATTCTTGGCAGATGGCTTCCAAGAGTTTATCCAACTCAGCACGGGTCTTCAGCATTCGTGATCACCTCCTCTTGCGAGCTCATCGTAACACACGATCAGAAGCCCTGCAATCTCTCATTAGAACCCAATCGGAAACTCGCGCTCGAGCCGTACGCTCCACCCTTGCTGTGCGCCTTCCTCAGTGTTCACCCACAGGGGATATTCTATATACAAGACGGGAGATCCGTAAAATCCGAGCATCACCCCAAGGCCGACCTCCGCACGCACCGCGTAGCTCTCCGCCTTCAGAATCGCTATATTCACAAACGCAATCCCGCCCACGGAGAGCGGAATCGGCCCCAGATCGATCTTGTTAAAACCCGGAACAGGCAGACGCAGCTCATTGGACTGGGCGAAGACCCAAGCACTCTGCACGTCAAACGCGCGAAAGCCCGCGAAATTTCTTAAACTGAAGTCGCGCTCCTCCGGCTCGCGCCCCTCGCGCCAGCCCCACACCGTGCGCTGCACCCAGAGCGTCTGCCACCACTCGCGGACGCGAATCTCCTGACTCCACGAGAACTTCTGAAACGCATACTCCCCGCCCCACATAGTCAGCCCAGCCGTATAGCTCACGGCAAGCTTGGTGATCGCGGAGCTGCGCTGGTAGCTTGCGCTGACTGAGAAGACTCGGCCCGGATCACTCGCGACGTCATAGCGATTATGATAGAGCGCGCTCAGCGAGAGCTGTACGCTTGTTTTGTCGCGCTGCCAACGGAAGTGGATCGCGCCGTCGGTGGCAAAGATATGGCCATCGTCCCTCTGCGTGAAGCTCCACTGGGAGGTGCAGCGATCCGCAAAGCAGAAATTGCGCGTCAGGCTCTGCTTGAAAACAATTCTTCCCAGCCCAAACGCCCAGCCCACGTATGCGTGCATCACCCTTACGCCCAAGATCAGCCCGTCGTCGGGACGACCGTGCAGCATCCCGTGATCGAGCCACGGACTCCTGTCAAGCCCTTTAGGGGCTGTGTTGTCCGAGCGATCCAGGTCGGGCAAAGCATAATCGGGGTCGAGCGTCACAGACTTAATGGGCTTTTCGGTGATAAACGTAAGTGTCCCCTGATCGTCGAGCATCTCCCAGCGCCGGCGGACTTTTGTGCCGTCGGTGAGCGTTGCTTCGACATCTACAGGAAGGCGCATCTCGCCCTTCTGAGAGACCATAACGCGCGTCACGTATTTGTTCTCGATCTTTTGCGAAATCATTCGCTCGATGCCGACATCGAGCGTCTTGGTGCTTGTGAGCCATTGCGCGAAGAATTCTTTCAGCTCGCGCCCAGAGACCTCCTCGGCCGT
The DNA here is from genome assembly GCA_964578715.1 of uncultured Thermotogae bacterium. GTDB lineage: Bacteria > Bipolaricaulota > Bipolaricaulia > RBG-16-55-9 > DRXL01 > JANXCC01. The sequence goes on from CAZODX010000007.1 coordinate 10,967, forward strand.
TTTAATAAAATCTTCGGCTGTGACTTGTCGGTAGCGATAGCGCCGATAGTACTCCTGCATGACTTGGTCGAATTTTTCTGTGCCCAGGAGATTTTCAAGCGCAAAGAGCAGCAGCGCGCCCTTTTGGTAGGGCAAGACGGTCTTGCCTGAGGGGAGTTTGTGCAGCGGGGTAGAGAGCGGGGCTTCGCGGCCCTCGCGGGCGATGCGCGTATAGGTACTAAGCAGCCCTGCGCGCTCGTGGCTTCCTTTGAGAATCTCAATCACGAAGTCCAGACCGTGGGCTTTGAGCCAATTCGTGTCGAAAGAGTTCGCGTCTTTCCCGTACTTGTGCTCGATGTAGCTTGTCTGGGCAAACGTCGCGAAGCCCTCGTCGAGCCAAGTCTCTTCGAGTTGATTGTTCATCATCATTCCGTAGAACCATTGATGGGCGGTCTCATGTGCCGTGACGCTGTCGAGTATCGTGAACGGCTCTGGGATGCGATAGAGCATATAACTCTGTTGGATGATCTGTGGGTACTCCATGGCGAACCCAAGGCCCCTGATCTCGGCGACCGTGAAGGTTGGGTAGGGATAGCGCCCGAAGCGTTTGCTGAAGTACTCGAGTGCGTCTTTGGCGTAGCGAGCAGCTCGCTTGCCCGCGGCGGCGTCTTCGGGGAAATAGAGCGAGACGATGGTCACGTCCTCCCATTGAAGAGTCTCGCTCTGATAACGTGCGTCGGCAACCCACGCGAAATCGTGCACGTTGTCAGCAATGTATGTGAGGGTTTTTGTGCCGTCGGAATTGACGGTCTCGCGATAGAGTTGGCCCGTTGCACCAACGACGAGAGTGCTGGGCACGGTCAGCTCCACCGAATAGTGCGCGAAGTCTTCGTAGGGTTCGCTCGCGCCGAACGCGTGGGCCACGTCGGGGTGCCAGCCCTTCTGATCATAGACGCTCAGCTTGGGATACCACCACGAGATATAATAATTGCCCTGGTCGTGTCCCAAGCGTTCAAGAGCATTGGGGATCTTCACAATAAACTTTATCGCGATCTCAACAGTTTGCTCCGGGGCGATGGGTGTCTCCAGTTCGATCTTTAAGATCGTGTCGTCAATAGAATATTTTGTCTCTTTGCCGTCGAGCTTCAGCTCTTGGATAAAGAGATAGCCGTAGTCGGGGCCGTTGGGGAAGAGTGCATCGAACGAGATTTCGCCCATCTCGCGGGCTTGGACGCTGCCTTCGGCGAAGCGATTGGGCCACAGGTGCAAATACAGCTCCGTGAGGGGCTTATCGGCTTTGCTGGTGAAGAGAATTCGTTCGTTGCCGTAGAGTTTGTGCTCGTTGGTGTCGAGTCGGGCTTGGATCTCGTAAGAGATCTCGTTGGGAAGGGCACGTGCCGTCGTCCACAGTGCTATTATAGAGACGAGAGCGAGAACAAGACTTTTGTGCATAGTGACCTCCTTGAGCGTAATATGAGTTAGTGTTGTCTCCTCTTGAGCTTCTTTCCGACCCCCTCTGCCAAACGCGCTCTTAGGCCGATGATTGTCAGCCCGACGATCTCCTTCGTGCGCTCATCCCATCTCACGATGACACCTTCTCCGATATCCACTCCCACTGCTGGTCGGGGTTTCCCTACTGAGATGTAAAGCACGTCAGCTTCTTCATCGTACTCCCAGTCAAGCTTGGGTTTGCCTTCTAAGACTTTGAGCGTTTCCATACGATCACTCTCCTTCGGCTTGGGGATGAAGTAAAGTATGCCGTTAGTATAAACCCATCAGTCTGGCTGATCTCTTTATAGACCACGACTAGGTACTTGCGTGTCAAGGGGGATCTCTCATAGAGTCGGAGAGCTAGGAGCGTGTCCATATCTCCCTGCTGGACGAATTCTGGGTTGCTCAAGGTCTCTAGCACACGGTCTCGTTGGTTTGCCATCTCCGGATGTCGTCTCAAGATATGATTCCAACGCTCCTGTGTCAAGCGGACAGGGACTCCATTACGAGAGTAGACGACGATCATCGTTCACACGCTCCGCGCTTGCTCCAGCTAGCCGCACTTGTATTCAAGATTCATAATCCCCCCTGCACATCGAAGTAGAACGTCGGGCCGGGCTGGCCCTCCCCTTGCGCAAGCCCAAAGCGTAGCTCAATCGGCGCCCCATACCCAAGCACAACTCTGACGCGCAGCTCGCCCCCGTAGCTGAAGAGCGCTTCGTCAGCAGCTAAAGGCTTGCCCGAGAGATGCACCCCTTCTGTAAAAAGCACCCCGTCTATCCGATCGAAGAAAATAGACCATAGCCCGATGCCCCGCCCAATATGCAGCACGGGAAAGAGCAGCTCCCAGCCCGTGTAGATCACCTGCGTCGCTTTACGAAAGTCTTTGGGGAAGCCCCGCAGAGACCATAGCTCTCCGAGCCCGCCCACGCTGAGCGGCTCAAAATCGTCACGCGCCAGCACCGTCAGCCGGCTCAAACGATTCTCAAATCCCAAGGGTAACTGCATGCTCTCGCGCTGATTAATCTGTAAGCGCATCTTCCAGCGCGAACCCTCCGTGAGCGCAAACTGGGCTCCCATCTCCAGATCGCGCCCGATGCGCAGGAGATCTCCCCCACCCTCAAGCGATTCACGGTAGCGCACCAAGAACGACGGTGTAAGCTGCTCAGCTTGGCGCAGCTGTGCCCCAAAAGCCAACGTTTGCCTTCGTCCTACGATGCGCGATGTCGTCAGCTCGATCTCTCCGCGGACAATGCTCTCAGACGCAGCCGTGTGCTCTAGATGGGCTATGAATCTAGGGCTGAGCGAATTAACTGTCTCTGCAAACCAGCCTCGCCCCTTGAAGGCAAACTCCATCGAGTAATCGAAAGCGAGCACCGGCTGCCGTGTCGGAGAGTCAAGCCCGGCATAAAAAGCATAGTCGTGATGCCCCAGTGGGTCGAACCCGACTAAGAGTACAGCGGGCTGCACGGGATTGGGGATGGGCACCCACAGTCGTGGGGCTAAGAAATCTTTTGCGTTATAGGGCTTTGCCGTGAGCGCACCCGTGCGCCAGCCAGGCCACTCCGGGATGCTCTCGCGCGCAAGCTGCACAGGCTTCCACGAGTGTGGACCGTAGTCCATAATATGGAGCTCGTAGCCCTTGGTGCTGTAGCTGATAAACGCGATTTTTGTCCCGTCGGGCGAGACCGCCGGGGCAAAGGCCCCCGTCAATACGTTTGTCACTTTGAAGAACTGCCCGTCGGAGACGCGGTACGCATAGAGATTGTAGACGCCGTCACGCTCCGAGCTGAAGAGAATATACTGCCCGTCGGGCGACCAGTCGGGATCGAAATCACCTGGCTTGTCTTGAGTGAGAGCTGTCAGCTGCGAGCCGTCAGCTGTCAGCAGATATAAATCTTGATACCCACCCATCTTCCAGAGCGTGAGGGCGATCTTTGTGCCGTCAGGAGAGATCGCGAACGAATCTATCAGCGTGCCCTCGGGGAATTCGTAGAACGGCACGATGCGTTCGGTATCTGACTCATAAATCGCTAGGATCGGCGCTTGGCCGTCGGGGCGCTGCTGCGCAAAGAGTATTCTTTGGCCATCGGGGAAGAACACGGGATTATACGCCCGTGCGCGCTCCGTCAGCCGGCGCTCTTCTTTCTTCTCCAGGTCCCATAGATACAGATCAGCGTACACATAGCGATTGTCGAAGATCTCGTGTCTGGTGTAGAGCACGAATTTGCCGTCGGGGGAGATCTGCGGAGCCGGGGCGAAGAACGGCGGCCTGAAAAATTCTAACTCAAAGGGCACGACGAACACGAATTGATCTTCGCCGCCATCGGGCCGGATGCGCCGGATCGACGCTTCCCGAAGTCGGTCTTTGTGATAGTAATAGATGAATTTCCCGTCGGGCGACCACGCGGGGTCGTTGTTCCAATACTCAAGGCGGCCGATCTTGCGCGACGTCGTGACGCCTTCGCTCTTAATTTTTTCGATCTGGGGCTCGAACTGGACTTTGAGCCAGTCTCGCCATGCTTGCTCAAGCTCTTGCCCTGAGACGCCCAAGGCTCTCTTGAAGACGCTTCCAAAATCGTTGATCGCGCCAAAAGTGACGATGGGCAGCAGAGAATCAGCATTGATCTCATCGATCTTAACGAGCGCGTCGTCTCCGTATCGCTCGACGATGAAGCGCGCAAACCACGCGCCCCAGTCGTGGGCCAGCATATATCCTGAAGGCCAGTGCGGGGGATCATAGCCGTAACCGACGCCCATCTGATCCAAGCGTGTAAAGCGATTTTCTAAGACTTCGGCGCGGAGGTACATAGCATCTCGACTAGAATTGGAGCGCGACGCGCCGGAGCGTTTGAACTCAAAATAGATGGGAACTCCCTCGATGATCGTTCCGGGCTTGGCGCTGTTATTGAGCGTGAGCACCGGGCCGAGCCACGGGCGCAAGCTCTCCGAAAGCCCTGATGCTTTCATAATATCGAAGACGTGCCCGATCTCGTGATAGAGCACGTCATCGAGCCATGAGGGGTTCTGTGGGTTGAGCCATTCGTTAAAAACACGGGCGCTGGAGACGCTGGCGATCACGTCTCCAAAGGGGTTGGCCGCGCCCACGGCAAAATCCGACGGATCGGCCAAGATAATATTGATCTTGAACGGCACAGTGTATTTGAGCTCTCTGACCCAGAACTGAAAAGCTTCTTCGCTGACGAGCGCCGCTTCCTGGGCAATGCTCTCCAAGCCCTCATGATAAACTATATTGAAGTGCTCGGTAGAGAGCACCGACCAATCGAGCGTGGGATCGAGATCGAGAAACTGCGCCGACGCCGCGAAGCTGACCAAGGAAATGAGCACGAGAGCAAGACTAAAAGCTACAAGACGCATTCTTGCCTCCTTCGGTATTTGAATCACGGAAAGCACAGAGATTACACGGCAATGTCCTAACTCAGTGCTTCCCGTGGCTCATTTCCGTGCCTTCCGTGATTCAACCTACCCTCCGAAATCCTCGACTTTGAACCCCTCAGCCTCTTCGAGGACTTTCTTGACGCGCAGCTGGGCTTCGCTCAATCTCTTTTGAATCGAGTCCGCCAGCTTGACTCCTTCTTCAAAGAGCTCGAGCGACTCTTCGAGCGAGATCTGTTCGTTTTCTAACTGCCGAACGATCTCTTCTAAGCGTGTCAGCGCCGGCTCAATCTTTAAAGATTTCTTCTCCATGATCGGCCTCCTTGGCCTCGACACGACTGAGCAATCTGCCCTGATGCAGCATGATCTTCACGCGTTCTCCCACTTGAACTTGTTCTGCTGAACGCACGATCTGCCCCGCTTCGCTCTCGACAACTGAAAAGCCGCGGCGCAGCACGCTCGCGGGATTGACGCTTTCTAAGCGACTCACCAAGCTGCGCCAGCGCTCTTGCTGGCGCGCGAGACGCTCGCGCATCGTGCGCACCAGTAACTCTGAAGCATGATCAAGGCTTTGCTGATGCTCGCGCAGAAGCTGCAGGGGACGATGCAGCCCCCGGCTGCGCTGCAGGACCTCTAGGCGCATACGATAGCCGTCTATGTGCGAGACGATGAGCTGCTGCAGCCGTGTCTGCGCGCTGTGGGCAAACTCGAGCAGTTCTCGGCGGTCAGGGACGGCCAGCTGCGCCGCAGCGGTAGGTGTAGGCGCGCGCACGTCCGCGACAAGATCAGCAATCGTGATGTCGACTTCGTGCCCTACCGCAGAGATGATCGGGATAGCAGACTCGAAGATCGCACGCGCTACAGGCTCTTCGTTGAACGCCCACAAGTCTTCCAGAGAGCCGCCGCCGCGCGTCACGATCAGCGTGTCTATCTTTTCTATCTTGAGCGCGTAGCGATTGGCAGAGCGGATCGCTTCGGCGACCTCGGCTGAAGCGCCCTCCCCTTGAACCCTGGCGGGGAAGAGCAACACTTCAACAACGGGGTAACGCTCTCGCAAGATTTTGAGAATATCTCTCAGGGCTGCGCCCTCTGGGGAGGTGACGATCCCGATGCGCTCTGGGAATTTGGCAATGGGCTGCTTGAAGCGCGCGTCAAAGAGCCCTTCGGCGTGGAGGCGTTCCTTGAGCTTCTCCAATTCAAGCTGCAGCTTGCCGATGCCCGCCGGACGCATCTCTTCGATATTGATCTGATAGCGCCCCCTCCGTTCGTAGAGCGTGATCTGGCCGAAGGCGATGACTTTCTGGCCGTCGGCGGGAGTGAACTGCAAAGATATATTGCGATCAGCGAACATCACCGCTGCGATCTCGGCCGACTCGTCCTTGAGCGTAAAATACATATGGCCGTTGCGATGATGCGTGAAGTTTGAGATCTCGCCCTCGAGCCACAGGGCAGGCAGGCCCGTCTCTAAGAGATCGTGGACGACACGATTGATCTGGCTGACGGTGAAGATCGTCGGAGCAGTCTCTGGAGACTGCTGGCGTTGCGCCGTCTCGGTGAAGAGTGATCGCATCTCACCCATCGCCCTATCTTAGCGCGATGGAGCCGGGCCAGGCAAGTCCTTAGAACTTCACATTGATCGAAGGGCTGATGTAGAGCAAGTATTCTCGCCGGAGCTGGGCTTCAATGGTCACCAGCCAGGCCCACGTCCCCGGGCCTGCAACCCCCCAGCTCATCTCGACTTTTTGATTGTAGAAGCCGTTAATGAGCCCGCCCAAAAACGCCGTCTGCGAACGGAATCGAAACGGCTCAAACTCCGCAAGAACTTCCATTGTGTGCAGCAGCCCCATCGGGTCTTGTGTGACCAGCTCGTCTTTGAACGAGATCGCTTCCCATTGGACGAAGAAGCTCAAGCGCTTCGCAGGGAACTGAAAGGCCCCGTTAGGGTCAATGAACTCGATCTCAAAGAGCCCATCTCCCAGCTGCACCGTCCAGCCGAAGCTCACAAACGACGGCGTCGCCAA
>CAZODX010000008.1:0-5498 GCA_964578715.1 uncultured Thermotogae bacterium
GGCCGGCTCGCCCTCTTGGAAGATCAGTTCGCCCTTATCATACGAGACGGGGCGAGCCATCGTTCGGAGCTCTTTGATGCCCTTCTCATCCAAGTCCGAAAAGATCCACGAGCACTCACCGCGACACTCTGCCGGATGCCCGCCTGTGATCGCCATAGCGTCCACCTCCCTTTTAGATTATCTCATAGAGTGGGGATAAAGCAAATCGCCCGCAATCTCATATTCTTATTCTTCGAAGACGCCGAGGGCGCGGAATCGTTCGGTGCGCGTCTGGACAAGGTGTTCTGGAGCTGTGTTTTTGAGGACGTGCAGATGGCGCTGCCACGCTTCGCCCACCGCGTGAGCCGCGCGGGGCGGATCGAGATGTGCCCCGCCGGGAGGTTCGGGGATGATCTCGTCAATGACGCCGAGCTTCATGAGATGGTGCGCGGTCAGCTTGAGCGCCCGCGCGGCCTGCGGGGCCTTCTTCGCATCGCGAAAGAGAATAGCTGCGCAGCCTTCGGGCGTGATCACGGAGTAGATCGCGTTCTCCAGCATCAGGACGCGATCTCCTACGCCGAGGGCCATCGCGCCGCCGCTGCCCCCCTCCCCAATGATCGTGACGATAATGGGGACGCGCAGGTGGAACATCTCGTAGATATTGTGGGCGAGCGCGCCCCCGATGTTGCGCTCCTCTGCGCCGATGCCTGGATAGGCCCCCGGCGTGTCAATGAGCGTGAAGATCGGAAACCCGAAGCGTTCCGCGAGCTTCATCACGCGCAGGGCTTTGCGATAGCCTTCGGGGTGGGGCATTCCAAAATTTCTGCGGACGTTCTCTGTCGCATCGCGCCCCTTCTGCGTGCCCACAACGACCACAGTCTCCCCGGCAAACCGTGCCAGCCCCGCGACAATCGCCGCATCATCGCCGTAGAGCCGGTCGCCGTGCAGCTCATAGAAATCTTCCATGATGAGCTTGATGTAATCGAGGGCATAGGGGCGCTGGGGATGGCGCGCGAGCTTGACCCGCTCCCAGTCATCGAGGTCTGCCGGGGCGGGCGGTGCCTGCAGGGCTTGCAGAGCCGTGAGCTTCGCTTCTAATCGCGCGATCTCTTCGGAGAGATCCAAGCCGTTGCGGCTCAGCTCCTTCAATTGTTGAATCTGTCTTTGCAGCTCGGCGATAACGCGCTCGCTCATACAAAGAATTTGAGCACCCTGATCACTTCATCGCGCAGGCTCTCGCGCTTGACGACGGTGTCCACAATGCCGTGTTCGAGCGCAAAGCGATCCGTCTGGAAATCTTCGGGCAGGTCTTGCTTGAGCGTCTGCTGGATGACGCGCCGCCCTGTGAACCCGATCAACGCCCCCTTCTCGGCGAGGGTGATATCGCCCAAGCTCGCGATGCTCGCTTGCACCCCGGCGGTCGTCGGGTAGGTCATAATCGAGATGAACGGCACTCTGGCGTCGGCGAGCTTTTTGCGGCATGCGGAGGTCTTGGCCATCTGCATCAGAGAGAGAATCCCTTCGTGCATGCGTGCGCCACCGCTTGCTGAAATTAAGATAAACGGGATGCGCTCTTGAGCGGCGCGCTCCATGCCGTGGCAGATCTGTTCGCCCATCACTGAGCCCATGCTCCCCCCGATGAAGCGAAAGTCCATCACGGCAAGAATAACGGGGAAGCCCCCGATGCGCGCCCGCCCCACGATGATCTCGTTGGCCAACCCTGTCTCTTCTTGAGCCTTCTTGATTTTCTCGGGGTACGTGTGACCGTCTTCGTCCACAAAGCCCAATGGGTCCGCAGCGACGATCGGGCGCGAGATGTCCTCGAACGAATTGGGATCAGCTAAGAGCTGAATGCGCTCTAGGGCCGTAAGAAAGAAATACTCGCCGCACTTGGGGCAGATATTGTTGTTCTCGCGGACTTTCTTCTTAAAGACGAGCTCGTTGCATGCCTTGCATTTCATCCACAGGGCTTCGTCGTCCTTGCGCTCCGCCCGATCGAGCTCGACTTTGAAGTATTTTTTGCCGAAGATCGCCATTGCCATCTCTCCCTATGCCCGACACCTATGCGTCAGTCTATTATATCATAAAGTTCGATGAGACAAGTGAAAATGTATGGGGGCTGCCGAAGATGGACAGCCCGACGGTCAAGCGCAGCACGCGCAGCTGGGCTGCGTGTGGGCACTGCCTTGATGCAGGCTACGTTATCTTTCGCTTGCTGGCATGGAGGACAGTGATGCCGACTATTTCCCCCTTCTCGTACCTGATCAGGATATCATCATCGGTAAGCTCACTATCGTCGGCGTGGCTTGGCTTTTTGAAGCTGAGATACAAAACATCGGCTTCTTCATCGTAGCTGTACCAAATGCGCTTGTAAGGCACACGCAGCAGCTGCGGGGTTAACCTGACGATCTCTTCCACGTCTACTGTGGCCATAGCTTCCTCCTCTTTCTGATCTGCTCGATCCTGCGAGTGAGAAAAGCTGTAATGACGAAGCCATCTTCGCCGTGTATCTCTCTGTACACGGCGACTAGGTATTTCCCCGGCTCGACCTCTCTCACCGCAAGTTGCTCTCCGGCGCGACCTTCATAAATCTCTTGAGGGTCTTGCACAGTCTCAAGCACTTCAAAGTAATAGCCGGCCATCTCTGAGTGTTCTTCAGTAATGTGCAGCCAGCGCTCCTCTGTCAATCTGATGGGCACACCGTGCTTGGATGGAACTATGTCCATAGAACGCTAGGGTGAGCGTCCGTTCGGCAGCCCTGTGAGAGGAGCTGTCGTTTGCTCTAGGGATTTAGGCTCAAGCCCTAGCACCTTGCGCACGAGGGGGTTGCGCCTATCAAGACGATACCCCTCGATCTCGCGGCTCTCTCCTGGATAGTATTTGAGAATGAGCCGCCCGTCGCGCTTGATGCGCTCGAAGAAGTCGCGCGCTTCCGTCCATGCGCCAAAGCCCATCTCGGGCTCTTCCATGAGTTTGTCGATCACGAGCTTCCAGCCGATATAGTGATATGTCCCTTCTAGGAGCTCGCGCTCCAGACGATCAAAGAGTTTTATAAATCTTTCGAGGCGCTCGTCTACCGCCGTGTCGGCGCTGAAGGGTACATAGACTGCGACGTCCTTGAGCACCTGGGCGACGGTGCCCTCCAGCCCGCAGATCAAGACTTCCTTGCCGAAGTCGTTGCGCGCCAAATTCACGACGTCTAAGAAGATCTTATCCCCGGTGAGCAGCACATAGCGCGTGATCTCCTTGCGAAACGCTAATGTGCGCAGGACGTCTACGGCCATGCGCATGTCTATTTTATTTTTAGTGGGGCGGCCCTCGCGGTCGCGATCCTTGGGGACGTTGATCGCTTGGACGCCCTCGTTGTCGAGTTCGAGCTTAAAATGTTCAGGGTAGGTCGGCTCGCTAAAATCCGCGTAGACATTGATGAACTTGACGCCGCCAAACGATCGAGCTTTTTCGACGAGTTCATCAGCAGTCAAGTCACGTCCGTACTGATGCCGAAAACCGATATAGATATTTTCGAGATCGACAAAGACGGCAGTTTCGGGTTGTCCGTTCATAGAAATTCCTCCTTGGTGTAAGACGCTGTGAAAAGTCTGCTCAGTTGTCAAAGACCGCTGGGTCATTTCATTATAAGAAGCGCTTTAAAAAAGTCAAATCCCTGGAAGGGCCTGCGTGGCGCGCCGCGCGATCACAAGTCCATAGCCGCCCAGCCACAAGAACGCCGGGATGTTCGCGAGCACGAACGGCTCCAAGAGATACAGTCCTGTGGCCGAGCCGATCCCGCGCAGCCAACTGAGCAGCGCGAAGATCACGCCCAGCGCAGCGAGCCAGCGGGGGAGTTGCATCACGGCACGACGGAATTCGATGAGCGCGATCCCTGTGAGGCCCACTAAAAACAAGGGGTTGCCCAACCAGCCGGAGCCGACGAGCAATTAAAAGCATCGAAGAGCAAGGGGGCTTCGCCCTTGGCAGCGTGCTCGGAGAGGAAGTGCATCACATAAGCGTTGATCAATGGGACGCCGGTGAAGAAGATCATCCCCACGGTCAGTGCCCCCCAGCAAAGCGCGCCCGTCCAGTGCGCTGTGAGCGCGCCTCCGGAGATCAAGACTAACAGCCCACCCAAAACGCAGAGCACAAAGCCGACAGCGATCGCGACGTGAATCGCGCCCCACCACCACGTCTCGGCCAAAACGGAAGGTTTCTCCTCAAAGCCGCCCGACGGCAGCGGGTGGAAGATCAGCCCGACAGCGACGAGCAGGCCCGCGAGAGCTAAGACGGAGCCGCCAGCTTGAGCTGCGCCTGGGGCGCGAAAGCTTCCTCGATGGTCTCTCATAAGCTCGTTGACATCCTCGTGCTACGGCAAGCACACTTGGCCGTCGGGCAAGTGCGCGAAGGGATGATCGCCCGGATTGCCCATGCCGTTCTGGTTGCCCGTTACGTTGTTGCCTTCAAGCCGGGTTTCGCCCAAAAATATCACGTGCTCACTGAAGTCATCGTCGCTATACCCGCACCGCTTGAGAGCTGCGGCGATGCCCCAGTCAGCATTGGCGCGGATGACCGAATCTCGTACAGTGAGTTGAGATTCCCCTTGGACGAGAATCCCAGGGCAGAGCATCTGAAGGGAGACACAATCTGACCCTATACCGTTTGCGGCAACGGCGCTCTGGGCGAGAGTCACAATAGAAGAACCTCTCGCTTCCAGCCCAACTTCTGTGTTGTTCTCTAGGGTAGTTCCCTCGAGGGTGACGTGCGCGGCTTCTAAGACGACGAGGCCGCGTATATTGCTCAAAAACTGCGTGCGCACCGCTCGGACGTGAGCTGTGCCTGCGACGGCCAGCCCGCGTTGGCCGCCGGAGACCTGCGCATCTTCCAACGTTAGCTGCGCTCTCTCTGTGACTAAGGAGCCCAAACGGTTGTTATGCATCCTGACGTTCGCAAAGTGCGCTGAGCCGTAGGTTAGGAAGACACCAGCATAGTTATCAGTGATCTCCACGCGCTGGAGCGTGAGCGATCCCCTCCCACCCGTTGGAGGAGATCGAGACATCTTGAAGGCTCACTGACCCTGAAGTGACATCTATCCCACGAAGGTCGTTCGTGTCTATTTGGGCATCGCGGATGCTGACGTGGGCGTCTCCTTGAATGACCACGCTGATAGCGCAGCCTTTGCCGCTCTCGTAGTCTTGTATACAATAATAATTGGGGATAGTGGAGCGTGCACCGGTGATGCGCAGCCCGTCCAAGGTGACCGTGATCGAGTTCTCGCCTGATCGGATGAGGAGCACGGGGCGGTCCGGCTCGCGGCTTCTCAGGGTTGTCCGCGCTCTCCCTCGCCCCTGTAAGGTGAGGCTCTGCGTTATGATCACATTCGTCAACAAGACGCTTTCAGGTAGACAGATGACCGCGCCTTCAGGGGCTTGGTCAATCACTTCCTGAAGGGACTGTCCCGGCTCCACGGTGATGGTGCACTCTGGCTGGTTCTCTTGCCCGCTGCTGCGTCCCGTGCCCCACAGCAC